>VBMR01000107.1 GCA_005878325.1 Methanobacteriota archaeon
ACACGGTCCCGGAGCGACACCCCGAGGTGCGGGACGAGATCCTGTACGAACTCGTCATCGAGCGGTTCGGGATGGCCGGCCTCGTGCTCGGGACGAAGCAGACGAAGCTTGCCGAACGCTGAGAACCGGAGCTAGGCCATCGGGTTGGATGCGCAGTCCGACGCCGGGTGACCCGGATGCTTCCTCGGTCCCGCGCCCCCGCGAGCGTTGGTAGTCCGCGGTGAGGCTGCTCACTTCCGTGCCTGACCCATTCCCCACGATCGGGACGGGGAACGCCGCTCTCCAGCTGCATTCCCTGTCGCCTCCAGCCCCGCGGGACAGAACCTCAACGTCGGCATCCGGACCAGCGCCAGGCTGGAGCACCGCTCCCGACTGTCACCGCCCCATAAGGACGATTTGGGTCTACAAGGGGACGCCCAGCCCCCCGGTCGAGCCTAGCGTGCTTGCCAAGAGGCCGACGGTATTTAATTCTTCGCGGACGAAACATCGATGATAAAGTTGTTATCTGAGCAGTCCCACTCCTCATCGGGGAGAGAGGGTTGAAATCGATTCCGTTCTTCTTGACAGCAGTCTTGCTTGGATCGCTCGCTTTCGGGGTCTTCGTTTCGAGTGCAGGTCCGACCTCCCATTCGCCGACGGCGACCGCCTTCCGAACCCACACGCCCCCGGCGTCCGTGGTTCCTCAGGCGACCTACACCGTCCTGGACATCTGGTGGGACTTCGGGTCGAACGACATCTTCTTCGATCGCTCGGCGGACGGAGGGAGCACGTGGGGGTCGGATGTCCGCGTGAACGATCGGGCGGGCACCGCCTTTGGGAGCGGATGGCAAATCCCGCTTCCCGCGGTCGCGGTGGATGACGCCGCGGGGGCGATCTATGTCTCGTGGATGGACAACCGAAACGGGAACTTCGACATCTATGCGAGCCGGTCGACGGATGGCGGGGCGACGTGGTCCGCGAACTCGCGGGTGAACGATGACACGGGCACCGCCGTGCAGTGGATGGTGGACCTGGCGGTGGATCGCCGCGGGACCGTCCACGCGGCCTGGGAAGACAAGAGGAACGGGAGCCTGAACATCTTCTACTCGAACTCCACGGACGGAGGGGCGACCTGGTCCCCGAATGTCCGCATCAGCTCCGAGAACACGCCGGGAACGTACAATCGGCCGGGAGATTACTTTGCCATCGAAGCGGGTCCGAACGACGAACCGTACATCATTTGGACGGACGGACGCGGGGCCGACTTCGACATCTACTTCGCGAAGGGGCCCGACTTCTCCAATGTCCGGATCACGGATGGTTCTTCGTCGTACGCCTGGCAAGTCGAGCCGACCATGATGATCAACCGATCCGGAACCGTCTTCGCGGGATGGAAGGAAACAAACGGGCCCGAGGCGGCCGGCCTGCGGGTTGGCGCCTCCTATTCGACCGATGCAGGGGCGACTTGGGCGCCGAACCTCCTGATGAACCAGTCGCATCCGGGCGGCGGTTGTTCGAACTCCGATCCCTGGATGGCCCTCTCAAGGGATGACCGCGTTCACTATGCATACCTGGAGTACAGCTGTTCGAACGGGTCGAGCGGCCTCAATCTTGCCAACACATCTGACGGAAGCTGGGGCACGGTTCACTACGCTCCCGGCGCCGGCGGTTTGACGGACAAGGATTCGATCGTGGTCGCTCCGGAGGGCCGGATCTTTGCGGCCTGGGACGAAGGAAATGTGATGGACGTGACCTGGTCCGATGACGGTGGCAAGACCTGGGCGTCGTTCGAGGATCCGGACGATGCACCGGGCGGAGTCCTAGGCGCCGTCATCCAGATCGGCGGCCCGGTCGCCACGATCACCCTCGCGACGAATCCGGCTCGGCTTCCGGTCATCGTGGACGGGGTGACGACCACCAGTCCGGCGGTCTACGGATGGGCTATCGGATCGTCCCACAACATCAGCGTGTCCTCTCCTCTCCCTGGCGCGACGGGGACCCGATTCATCTGGACTTCGTGGAGCGACCAAGGCGCGATCGCTCACACGATCGTAGCGAATTCGGATCAGACGATCACGGCGAACTTTACGAAGCAGGATGAGGTGAAGATCGGCACGTCGCCCGTGGGGTTGAAGATCCTTGTCGACGGTCTTGCCTACACCCAACTCGCCTCCTTCTGGTGGGATGACGGGTCCGCGCACGCGATCGAGGCGGTCTCTCCACAACCTGTGACGAACGTCTCGCGCTATGTGTGGGCATCTTGGAGCGACGGCGGCAATCAATCCCACTCCATCACCGTGAGCGCTCCCCTCGCCCTGACCGCAACGTTCAGCGACGAGCAGGCGATGCGAATCTCGACATCTCCGGACGGCCGCACCTTCACGGTCGACGACACCTCGTACTCGACCGCGACAACGTTCTGGCTCCCTCCGAACTCGAACGTCGTCGTATCCGTCCCCTCGCCGCAGACAGCCCCCGGGACCCGATACCAATTCCAGAAGTGGAGCGACGGGGGGGCCGCGACCCATGTCGTAACGTTCCATGCGGCGATGATCCTGCAGGCGACCTTCTCCGCGGAATATTATCTGAACGTAACCGGACCGATCGAGGGTGCGACCGGAAGCGGCTGGTATCCTGCCGGATCGACAGTTGTCGCCGAGGTCCGCTACGCGGAATACGCGGTTGGAGCTGGCGAGCGGCTCGCATTCCTTCGATGGGGCGGGGATGCGTCCGGCACGGGCCTCATTTCCGATCCGATCCTGATCGACGGTCCCAAGCAGGTCTTCGCGGTGTACGTGACGGAATATCGGCTGACCGTGTCGAGCGAATACGGCGATGCCACCGGCGACGGCTGGTACCGGGCCGGGGAGCCGGCCTTCGCGACCGTCTCGTCCACGGAGGTTTCCCTCGGCGCGGGAGTTCGCGAGTCGTTCGTGGGGTGGACGGACGATGCGACCGGTTCCGGGCCGACCTCGGCTCCGATCGTGATGAACCAGGCGAAGAGCGCGACGGCCAATTGGCAGCGGCAATACTTCCTGCGAGTCGATTCCGATGTGGGGACCGTGGAAGGGAGCGGTTGGTACGCGGCCGGTCAGGCGGTCGTGCTTCGAGCTCCCACCCAGATGGCCGCATCCGGCACGACGTATCGGTTTGCAGGGTGGACGGGCGGCATCTCCGATCCCGAACCGACCGTCACGATCACGATGTCCGGCCCGATGACAGTCCGGGCCACCTGGCAGTCCGCGAGCCCCATCGATGTCCTCGGGGGTCCGTCAATCGGATTTGGGGTCCTCGTGGTGATCCTCGGGCTCGCCGCTGGAGTCCTCGTGTGGCGCTGGAACCGACGAAGGCCCTGACGGAGGCGTCACGCGGGCCTCGCGCCTCGCTTCCTTCGTCTTCGTATAGCGTCCGTACGTCGAGAGGATCAAGACGCCTCCGACAAAGAATGCACCCGCGGAGCAGGTGAACCGCCAGGGTTCAAGATCTCCGACGAGGGGTCCGCTGGTCAGGGTCGCGGTGAGGTAGAAGTTGATCGACGTCACGATGATGAAGAGCCCGACCGCCATCGGCGCCCACACGCCGAGGACCTCCCGGACTCGATCGATGTTCATCGGCTCATCAGGCGGATGATCGCTTCCGCCGGCTCGCCGCCGCAGTCCTCGAGGGCCTTGCGGGCTTCGTCCTCGGAGACTCCGGCCTTCTCGGCGACGAGTTTCACGTCCTCCTCGGGGATTGTCAGCGCCTTCGCGCCTTCCGGTTTCTTCGCGTCCGCTCGATCCCGCACGATCGGCTCCCCGATGACCGTCCAGATCTTCTGTCCTTGAGCCGTCATCGCGGTGACGTTCGGGTCCCGAATCACATATTCCTTCGTCGCGGTGCGAATGATGACCTCGTCGACGTCGTCCATCTGTTCCTGCTCGATGCCGAGGCGCTTCATTGCCTGCCGCATCTGCCTCGGGTTCGCGCGTCCGCCCGGGATCATCGCATCACATCGGATTGGATGGCTAGGAATCGGATAAAGGTTCTGCGCGACGCCCGCACCGTTATACGTTTAAATAGCTCGCGTCTCTTGGAAACCGCCGTGCGGGTCGCCGTCGTCTTCAAGGATCGGTGCCAGCCCAAGCGCTGTCACCTCGAATGCATCGCGTTCTGCCCACCTCAAAGGACCGGGACGGAAGTTATCTGGATCGATCCCGAGACGACGAAAGCGGCAATAAGCGAGGAAACATGCATCTCCTGCGGAATTTGCGTCCGCAAATGTCCGTTCGACGCGATCCGTATCATTGGACTTCCGGAGGCCCTCAAGGAAGACCTTGTGCATCAGTATGGCAAGAATGCGTTCCGTCTCTTCCGCCTCCCGGTCCCGAAGAAAGGAGAGGTGATCGGCCTCCTCGGTCCGAATGGCATCGGCAAGACGACGTGCGTCAGCATCCTGTCGGGAGAGACGGCGCCGAACCTGGGCCACTATCGTCGCAAGAAGCCTCACTGGGACGACGTCCTCGAATATTTCGCGGGCACGGAGGCGCACGCGTACCTTGAGAAGATCGCGAACAAGGAACTGACCACCGCAATCAAGCCGCAATACGTGGACAAGTTGAGCAAGGTCTACACCGGCAAGGTCCGCGACCTTCTTCGGAAGACGGATCGCCAAGGCCGGTTGGACGAGCTATCCTCGTCCTTAGAACTGGATTCGTTCCTCGATCGAGACATCTCGCAGCTTTCCGGCGGGGAGCTCCAACGCCTCGCGATCGCCGCGACGATGTTGAAGGACGCGGACATCTATTTCTTCGACGAGCCGTCCTCGTACTTGGACATCTACCAGCGGTTACAAGTCGCGAAGGTCATCCAGTCCCTCTCCAAGGAGAAGTACGTCGTCGTCGTGGAGCACGACCTCGCGGTCCTCGATTTCTTGGCGGAGACCGTCTTCCTCATGTACGGAGAGGAGGGCGCCTACGGAATCATCGCGCAGCCGCGGGCCGTCCGCACCGCGATCAACGTGTACCTCGGCGGGTACCTGAAGGAGGAGAACATCCGGTTTCGGGAACGGGAAACCCGGTTCGACGTGCGGCCCCCGCGGGCGGAGTGGCGGTCGGAACCCCTCCTGGAATTTCAGGAACTCACGAAGCGGTACGAGGGCTTCGAACTCACCGTGCATCCCGGCCGCCTGCGAAAGGGCGAAGTCGTCGGCGTGGTGGGGCCGAATGCGACCGGCAAGACGACGTTTGTCAAGATGCTGGCCGGGCAAGAGACGCCCACCACGGGGTCCGTTC
>VBMR01000108.1 GCA_005878325.1 Methanobacteriota archaeon
GTAGGGGAGACGTTTTCTCCTCAGGCCTACGGGTTTTCCCGCTCGAACGTGGCGGCGGGCGCGGGCATCATGGTCGGCACGCGGCTCGGGAGCCGACCGCCCGCCTCGATGAGTGCGGAGCCCACGACCGCCGCGACGAATCCATATCCGACCGAGAGGACCGCCGGCGTATCCGAGGGCGGGAGGCCGAGCCCATACGCCTTGAGGTAGAGCACGACGCCCTCGATTAACAGGAGGAGAAGCGCCCCCGCGCCGACAAAGCGCGTCCTTCGGCCCATTCCGGCCACGGCAATCGCGGCGGTCACCGCGACGAGCAGCAGGCCGAACGCGGCCCAGGCCGCATAGCCGGCCCAGGCATACTCTGCCGGGACCAAGGATCTGAGAAGCTGCGCTGTGTCAAAACCCGAGTAAGTTCCCGCAGGAAGCTCGGGTTTCGTCCCCGAAAAAGTGAACCAACTCAACTGAGGAACAAGCAAGCTAGCCAGCAATCCCGCGGCTCCCACCAAGAGGAGGCCGCGGCCTGCGCCGGACACATTCCTGACGCCGACCATGCAGAAAGAATGACGGCACCCGTCTAAAACTTTGCCGATTCAACCTGCGGACACCATCCATCTGAGACGCGCACGCCTCCATGGAGTCATCAAGCCAGCCCGACCGTCCCCAGTGAGGAAGGACCTCAGGAACCCGTTCCCTGGACCTCGGCGAGCCACTTGCGGACCTCGTCCACGGCCCCGGGATCCTCGAGGGTCGTCGTGTCGCCGATCTCCTGGCCGGACACGAGGGAGCGGATCACGCGCCGCATGATCTTCCCGCTCCGCGTCTTGGGCAGCTTCTCCGTGATGTAAAGGTCGTCCGGGACCGCGATCGGCCCGATCACCTCGCGAACGTGTTTCTGGAGGTCCTTCGTCAGTCCGTCGGATCGGGTGTGCCCGCGCTTCAAGACGACATACGCGACGAGGGACTGGCCCTTGATCGGATGCGGTTTCCCCACGACGGCGGCCTCCGCGACCTTCTCGTGGCTCACGAGGGCCGACTCGACCTCCATCGTCCCGATCCGATGCCCGGCGACGTTGATCACGTCGTCGATGCGGCCCATGAGCCAGAAATATCCGTCCTCGTCCACGCGGGCCCCGTCCCCGGTGAAGTACTTCCCGGCGACCTGGGACCAGTACACCTTCTGGTACCGCTCCGGGTCGTGGTAGAGGGTCTGGAGCATTGCGGGCCACGGCTTGCGGATCACGAGATAGCCGCCCTTGTTCGAGGGGACCGGAAGGCCGTTCTCGTCGACGACCTCCGCCTCGATGCCCGGGAAGGGCCGCGTCGCAGACCCGGGTTTCGTCGTCGTCACACCGGGCAGCGGCGTGATCAGGATCATTCCGGTCTCCGTCTGCCACCATGTGTCGACGATGGGGCAGCGGCCGCCTCCGATCGTCTTCTGGTACCACCGCCACGCCTCCGGGTTGATGGGTTCTCCGACCGTCCCGAGGAGACGCAGGCTCGAGAGGTCGTGCCGCTTGGGGAACTCGTCGCCCCAGCGCATGAAGGCCCGGATCGCGGTGGGCGCGGTGTAGAGGATCGTGATCTGGTACTCCTCGACCATCCGCCAGAACCGGTCGGGCTCCGGCCAGTCCGGGGCGCCCTCGTACATGAAGACCGTCGCGCCGTTCGCCAGGGGCCCGTACACGATGTAGGAATGGCCCGTGACCCATCCGATGTCCGCGGTGCACCAGTACAGGTCCTCGTCCTTCAGGTCGAAGACGTACTTCGTCGTGGTCGCGACGCCGACGAGATATCCCCCGGTCGAATGCTGGATCCCTTTTGGTTTCCCTGTCGTCCCCGAGGTGTACAGGATGAACAAGGGGTCGGTCGCCTCCATCGCCTCCGGTTCGCACACGGGGAGGGCTTCCGCCATGAGCTCGTGCCACCAGTGGTCGCGGCCCTCCCGCATCGGGACGTCCAGGCCCGCCCGGCGGAACACGACCACGTGCTGGACCAGATCGAGGTCCGCGATCGCTTCATCCACGATCTTCTTCAGAGGCAGGACCGCCCCGCGGCGGTTCCCTCCGTCCGCGGTGATGATGAGGTGCGACTCGGCGTCCTCCATCCGGTCCCGGATGGCACGGGCGCTGAAGCCGCCGAAGATCACGCTATGGATGGCCCCGATCCGCGCGCACGCGAGCAGGGCGACGGGAAGCTCCGGGATCATGGGCAGGTAGATCGTCACCCGGTCCCCGCGCTTCACCCCGAGCCCCTTGAGGACGTTCGCAAACCGGTTGACCTCCCGCCAGAGGTCGTGGTAGGTCAGGACCCGGCGATCCCCAGGCTCCCCCTCCCAGACGATCGCGGCCTTGTTCCGCCGAGGCCCCGCCAGATGCCGGTCCAGGCAGTTCACGGAGACGTTCAGCCGGCCGCCGACGAACCACTTCGCGAAGGGGGGAGTCCACTCGAGGACCTTCGACCAGGGGGCGATCCATGTGAAGTCCTTCGCCATCCGGGCCCAGAAGGCCTCGGGGTCCTTCGCCGCGTCCCGTCCCAAGGCATCGTCTTTGGTAAGGGCCTTCTTCCGGAAGGCCGCCGAGGGCGGGTACTGCTCCTTCTCCTTCAACAGGCTGTCGATCGTGGCACTCGAGACGACCACGGCAAATCACCCGCGGCCCGACCCTTTCCGGCCGACGATGCCCGTAGTGTCGCCGCCGGTTAAATACGCTAATGAATCAGGGTGAGGCCCCGCTCCGCCCCAATTTGGTGGCATGCCCCTCCCCCCAGAGGCCAGCGGGTTGGAACGGGCGGCGAACACAGGTCATGTCGTCCCTAAACATGCCCCTATTAGAGCCGTGTCAGGTTCCAGCACGGCATGGCAACGGGGGTCGGGCAGGCAGGAGCGACGGCCATGGAACGGTCGCATCGGAGCATGCGGTTCATCGTTGCGGCCGCGTCTTCGGGGACGATCATTGAGTGGTATGATTTCTACATTTTCGTCACATTGGGCTTCATCCTCACCCCGAAGTTCTTTGCCGCGACGACCGATCCAGCGGTCAACTTCCTCTTCTTCCTCGCGACCTATGCGGCTGGGTTCGCCGTACGACCGTTCGGCGCGGTCTTCTTCGGACGAATCGGAGACCTGATTGGGCGGAAGTACGCGTTCCTTCTCACGGTCACGATCATGGGATTGGGAACCGCCATGATCGGAGTCATTCCGACGTATGCGCAAATCGGGCTGGCCGCACCCTTAATCCTCATGATCCTCCGGGTCTCCCAGGGTCTGGCCCTTGGCGGGGAATATGGCGGAGCGGTCATCTACGTCGCCGAGCATGCGCCTGATGAGAGGCGCGGATATTGGACCAGCTACATCCAAACCACGGCGACCGTGGGCTTGTTCATGTCGATCGGGGTCATCTTGGCGACGCAGGCGCTGACGGGGACTTCGTTCTCAGATTGGGGCTGGCGGGTTCCGTTCCTCCTCTCGATCGCCCTCGTGGCGATCTCCCTGTACATCCGATGGAAGCTGAAAGAGACACCTCTGTTCTCCCGACTGAAGGCGGAGGGAAAGACCTCCAAGCACCCACTTAGGGAGGCGCTCGCGAGCCGCGCCAACTGGAAATTGATCCTCCTGGCACTCCTTGGCGCGACTTCGGGACAGGCGGTCGTGTGGTACACAGGTCAGTTCCTCGCGCTCTTCGTCATGCAACGTGCGGAATTTGGATTGCGGATTGACTCGGTCACCTCGAACCTGATCATGTTTGTCGCCCTGATCCTCGCCACGCCCTTCTTCGTGGTGTTCGGCAAGCTGTCCGATCGGATTGGGCGGAAGAAGATCATGATGGCCGGATGCCTGCTCGCCGCGGTAACGTACTTGCCGATTTACAGCGCCATGTTGGCGTTCGGAAAACCGCTGAACGTTCCCGTCATGACATTCCTGGTCTTCATCCAGGTCATCTACGTGACGATGGTCTACGCGCCGATCGCCGCGTTCCTCGTCGAACTGTTCCCGGCCCGGATTCGCTACACATGCCTCTCTCTGCCCTATCACTTGGGCAACGGGGAGTTTGGAGGCTTCACCCCTTTCATCGTCTTCGGGATCATCGCGGCCACCCACAACATCTATCTAGGCCTCTCCTGGGTCGTCCTGGTTCCGCTGATGACGTTCCTCATCGGCATGCGGTACTTGCCGGAGACGAAAGACGTGAAGATCTGGGAGGAGGTCACCTCGGGGCCGCCGGCGTTTAACGATGTCCGGTCGCCCGCGCCTTCCGGGGCCGACGTCGGAACGACGCTGAAGTGAGACGACGGGAAGGTCGTCGACTCGGATCCGTCTCGGGAGGACCTCCCGACTCAAGCCAGACGGCTTCAGGGTCGGAGGACAACCTTCAGCGAGTTCCTCGCGTGGGCAACGAGACGGAATCCCTTCCCTGCCTCGGCGAGCGGCAGGACGTGCGTAATCAGGTCTGCGACGGCGATTCGTTTTTTCGACAAGATTGCGATCGATTCTTGGATATCGCGTGGGCTCCCTGCATAAGAGGAAGTCATCGTGACCTCCTCCCGCCACAAGTCGTTGAAGGGGAGTTCGATCTTTGCGGTCGGCTCGCAGGGGGCGAAGAAGAGGACCGTCCCCCCTCGGTCCACCGAGGCGAGGCCTTGGGCGATCGCCTCCCGGTCGCCCGTGCACGTGACGACGAAATCCGCGGCGTGGCCGTCGTTGCCGCTGCGCACCTTCGCGGGAACATTCTGCCGGCCGTCGATCACGACGTCCGCGCCGGCCTTATGGGCCGCCTCCTTCCGGTAGTCGACGATGTCCGTCGCAATCACGCGGGTCGTGCCGACGGACTTCGCGAGCTTGATGTGCAAGAGCCCCGCGACGCCACTCCCGATGATGACGACCGTCGCCCCCGGGCGGAATCCCGCGAGTCGCTGTCCTCGAACGACGCACGCGAGAGGCTCCACGAACACGGCTTCGTCATCCGGGAGACCCGT
>VBMR01000109.1 GCA_005878325.1 Methanobacteriota archaeon
ATGGTCCACCGCCCTCGGCGCAATGGGCCGGGCCCTCGACCATGGATGAGGTCGGGATCCTCCGCGACATCGTGGAGGCCTACAGTCCGTCGGGACAGGAAGCGGATGCGGTCCAGGTCTTCCTCGGACTTGCGAAGGGGCTCGGCCTGGACGCGAGATCGGACGGTGCGGGCAATGCGATCGCCCGCATCGGCACGGGTCCTCCGACGGTCCTGTTCCTCGGTCACATCGACACGGTCGAAGGAGAACTTCCGGTCCGAATCGTTGACGGGCGAATGACCGGCCGCGGCACGTGCGATGCGAAGGGTGCCCTCGCCGCCGCCCTCGTCGCCGCGTCTCGTTACGAAGGACCCGGCGAGCTGTCGGTGATCGGAGCCGTGGGGGAGGAGCGGGACTCCTCGGGCGCACGATATCTGATCAGCCGGCATCGGCCCGACTTCCTAATCGTCGGAGAACCGAGCGGCTGGGATGCCGTCACGATCGGCTACCGAGGGACCCTCAACATGGTCCTCACGGTCGACGGGAACCGGACCCACCTCTCTGCCCCGGAGGAAACGACGGTCGAACACGGCCTTTCGGTCGCGAATGATCTCGCGGAATTCTGCCGCGAGCATCAAGGGAAGAGTCCCTTCGCCTCGCCCACGTTAAAGGTCCACACGATCCACACGAGTCGGTCCGGAGACCGCGAGCACGTCGAGATCGGCCTGAACGTTCGGGTCCCCCCCGGATTGCGAACGGAGGAGGTGCTGGCGTTCCTCGGCTCTCACCTGAAGGGCGCGCAGCCGCAAGTCATGGACCGGTCCGAGGCGGTCGAAGTCGATTCGAGGAACGAGGTCGTTCGCGCACTCTGTACCGGAATTCGGGACGCGGGGGCCCGCCCCCGGCTCCTCCGGAAACTGGGGACCTCCGATCTGAACCTGGCGGCCCCCGCATGGGGATGTCCGGCCGCGGCCTATGGGCCCGGGGACTCGCATCTCGATCACACGGACCGCGAGTCGTTGGACATCCGAGATTTTCAACGGTCCATCAAGATCCTTCGGAACGCGTTCGCGCGACTGACCCGCGGCTCACCTACTGCGACTCCGTCCACCCGAAACGAGGTCTAGGCCGCGAGGGCCTTCCAAATCAGCGGCAGGCTGACGTCATACCGGTAGGGAATGTTTGAGTGGGTATCCTCGAATTCCTCGTACACGTGCTTGATTCGCCGGTCTTCGAGCTTCTTGTGCAGGACCCGCGCACCCCAGATCAGATTGAACTGGTCCTTCGTCCCGCAGTCGATGTACACGAGTCGCATCCGTCGAAGCGCACCCGAGTAGCGATCGATCATGTTGACGGGATCCCACCGCTGCCATCGGGCCCACACCTCCGGCCGCCATTCGCCGGTCTCGAGGTCGAACGGGAAGTCGGTCCCCAGAACCTTCGACCGGGGATTCGGTGAGTAGTGGGCGGCCATCCCGATCGTGTTCAGGACCGGATGGAGTTCCTCGCGCCGCCGGTTCGGCTGCCGCCAGAACCACTGCAACCATCCCGCGGGCCCGCCGTGCTCGCGGAACGCCGCGAGGGCCTTCGGGAAGTCCATGATGTAGCAGAATTCGAACAAGGAATCCCCCGAATGGTCTGCGAGGGCCGACCACGTTTCGGGATGGAGCATCCCCTGGACGATGGAGCCGTAGCCGCCGGAGGACTTCCCCCAGATTCCGCGGCGGGACACCCGGTACCGCGACTCCACGAACGGGACGATCTCCTTCCGAAGATAGTCGTCATAGGGGCCCGTCGCTGTGGAATTGATGTATTGGTTGCCCCCGACCTTTGTGAAGCAATCGACGAGGGGGACGATCATCGGGCCCATCTTGCGGGTCCGGATGAGGCGATCGAGCCTCGACTTCAGGTCTTCGCCGAGGGGATCGATCCCGAGCAGGGATTTCCCGGTGCCTGTGTAACCAACGATCCCGTAGGCCACGGGATACCGTTTCGACGGATCGTAGTTCGGAGGAAGGTAGATCGCGACATCTCGCCGCGTCGGATCCCCGAGCGGGTTGCCTTTCAGCACCTTCGAATCGAACGTCTCGATGACGACCTCTCCGCCAGCCATGGCATGCCGGGAAGCAGCGATGGGCCATCAACTCTTCCGGGAGGGCGGTTGGTGTTTCCTAGATGTGGAAGACGAGGGCGACGATTCGGGAAATCAGGATCGCCGTGACCGACGCCGCGATGACGGACAAACGGCCCAAGATTCCGATATCATAGGGCCAGACGGCCATGTTGGCGACCTTGCGATCCAACATGTCGACCCGGAAGGCGCGACCCAAGTCATCCCCCGAACCCGGATTCGATGCTCCCTCGAAGACGGCCTGCAACTGCGGGAGGAGAGCCCTCCTCGCCTTCCCCTTCTCGGCGACCATCCGTCGATGTAGTCGCGTCAGAGGGAGGAAGAACAGGTAGACACCGAATGCGATCAGGCCGAGGAGGAATCCGCCCACGGCCAGGATGTCTCCGAGCTGCGGTGTCTTGGGGGAGATGAGGACGCTGAGCAAGAGGAGGGCGATGAACCCGAAGTACACGGAGGCCAGCGTGAGTGCCAAGGAGCCGATGGGCTTCAACCCGAGGAACGGGTCCTCGTAATACGGCCGGAGCTCCAACGGGGCCTGGCTGAAGCGATGGATGCCCATTGTGATCGTATAATAGGTCCACACCACCGACGACAACGCGAGGGTGGCCGCCGCCAGCGACACGACGTCGAAGAGGGACGCGAAGAATCCGAGCGGAGAGAACGCGCCGCCGATGCTCACAGAGGTCTCCGCGGACCCGCCCACGAACGCGGCCACGTTCACCGCGAACAGGAGGGCCGCGAGGAAGGCGATCCATGCGATGACCTGAGGCCTCACGGACGAGATGCCGGCGAAGGGGTTCCGAAAGCCGCGGGACTCGTCCCCCATCAACGACGGCAACGAGGACGTGGTCTCGGCGAGCTTGCGCCGCATGTATCGAGGCGCGTAGAAGGCGTACGCGATGAGAGCGCTCTGCGCCAGGTTCTGCCCGGTGAGGGTCAATTGGATGGCCACCGGCAGGTCAGCCGAATCCGCGAGGTGGGTCAAAGCCGTGTCGAAGAGGCCGAACAACCCGAATCCAATCAGGACGCATCCGAGTGCATATGGAAGGCGGAAAGCCGCGATGAACCGCTCCGCGAGGGTCCTTTTGTCAGGTCCCTCCGCCTTCCCAGCCGCCACGCCTGCGGCTTGTTGCTCCCCTTCCCTCATCCGAACCGGAGCGGGCCGTACCGGCCCGAGGACGATGAAGGTATCGGACGCCCTCGAAGAGGAACAGCGCGAACCGGCGACCGGCCAGAGAGCTGATTCTCCATTCCGAAAATCGTCACACGGTCGTTAAATACCCACGTGTCGACGGGGGCGACCTCAGGAGCGCCCGTGGATGTCTCGAGTGCCCACCCTTCGGACGACGGCCCGTCGAACAATCTTGCTCTCCATGGTGACGGCGTTGATCGCGGCCGCGGTCCTTGGGGCCTTCGCACCCTCGACGGCCGCGGCGCCGCCGCTGATCGCTCCCTATTTCGGGCCCAACGTCCAAGTTGACAGGGCTCCGGCGTACACCGGCTCGACCCCGGCCTTGGCGGTCGGCTCGGATGGCGTCGTCTACCTGGCCTTCAACGGTTTCGGCGGCGCGACGACCCAAAATGACATCTTCTTCACCAAGTCTACTGACGGAAAGACGTGGACCGTCCCGCTCCGCGTGAACAACGATGCGGGCGGAGCGAACCAAGCAGAGCCTGCGATCGCGATCGATGCGTCGATGCCCTCCCCCCACATCCTGATCTCCTGGACGGACGCACGGAATGCGGGCAACAATGACGTCTTCTTCGCAAAGTCCTCGGACGGTGGGCTGAGCTTCTCCGCCAACGTCCGCGTGAACGACGTGACCACGAACAGCCAGTCGGAACCGGATCTGGCGGTGGATCACGCGAATCCCGACCTCATCCACGTCATCTGGACCGATACCCGAAACGCGGGCACCGGGGCGGACATCTACTACGCCAACTCGACGGACGGCGGGCTCAGCTTCAACCCGAGCCAGCGGGTCAACAACGACGGAGCCGCGGGCGTCGAGCAAAGCCAACCCTCGATCCGGGTCGGGCCAAACCGGGACGTCTATGCGATCTGGACGGACCCGAGGACCGCTGCGGCAGGGAGAGACATCTACTTCGCGAAATCGGCCGACCGCGGCGCCACCTGGAACCCGAACATCCGCGTGAACGACGATCCGGTCGTGAACGTCGTCCAACAAGACCCGACCATTGCCGTGAATGCGACGGGCACGATCTATGCCGCGTGGACCGACTCCCGGAACGGGAACACCGGTTCCGACATCTATGCCGCGCGCTCGACCAACGCCGGCTCCTCCTTCACCTCGAACGTCCGCGTCAACGACGACGTGACCCCGGCGGGACAGAGCACGCCGAGCCTGGGCATCGCCGCCAATTCCGTCGAACTCGCTTGGACGGACACTCGGAACGCGGGCTCGACGAGTTGGGACATCTTCGCGGCGTCCTCCTCGGACGGCCTCAGCTGGTCGCCGAACGTCCGCGTGAACGATGATCCGCTGGGCGCATTCCAGGTCCTCCCGAGCGTGGGTGTCGACGCCTCGCGCGACGTTTTCGTGGCCTGGCTCGACACGCGCGGCCCGAGCGGGGATGTGTACGCGAGCGTGCTGGACCGGGTGGCTCCGACCGCACGGGCCGGATCCTCGGCCACGGTTGACCAAGGAACGCCCGTTTCCTTCGACGGCAGTACGTCCTCGGACAACCTCGGAGTCGCTTCGTACGCCTGGGACTTCGGCGACGGGACGAGTGGCGCCGGAGCCACGGCGACCCACACCTACCAAGATGCAGGCGTCTACACCGCGACCTTGACCGTCTGGGATGGT
>VBMR01000061.1 GCA_005878325.1 Methanobacteriota archaeon
TAACCGCCCTCGTCTCTTCAATACTACGACTCATCTACTTCCGGAAGAAAAGAAAGAGCTCGCGAGGGCCGCGCCGCCGCCTTTCGGCGGGGCCGCCCGATGCCCTCGCGGGTGGGCGTTTGGTTGGGGGGGGGAATCGTTGATCGTGTCTCAACGGAGTCCGATGAAGCCTTCCTCGTCGAAGGCCACAGGCCCGAGATCCCAGGACGCCTGCACCGGGTCCGGCGGCTGGACGTCCACGTGGACCGCGTGGTTGTTCTGCTCCTCGATCTCCCGGGCCGCGTTCTCGATCTCCTCCGTGAGCGTCGACAGGTACGAACGGCTCAGATGCTCCACGACGCCGCGGACGATCGTGACGACCATGTAGCCGATCAGCTGCATCGCCTCGTTGAAGGTGATCTCGTCCGCGAAGCGATTGAGCGAGTTGTTGTCCAGGACGATCACGCTGTCCGTCTCGTCGCGGAAGACCTCGAGGCCTCGCTGCGCCACGGCCGTCCGGCCCTCTGCTTCGAAGGGGAGGATCGCGATCCCGACCGTCACGGCGCCGTTCGCGCGGGCCGATCGGGCGACGATTGGGGCGGCACCCGTGCCGGCCCCGCCGCCGAGCCCCGCGACGACGAAGACGATGTCCGAGGACAGGGAGGCCCGGAGCGTGGATTCCTGGTCCTCGGCGGACCACCGTGCCGCGGCGACCCGGTCTTCGGCCTCCCGGTGCGGGAGGAGGATCTTCACATCGCAAGCGGCCTTCGATAGGCCCGAAGGATCTGTGTTCACTGCCACCGTCTCGACGCCCTTGACATCCGTGTCGTAGAGCGCGCTCACCATCTTGCCGCCCGCTCCGCCGACGCCGACGACCGAGATCCTCGGGTCCACGGCGTCCTCGAACAGGCTGCTAATGACCTCGTCCACGTAATCCATCGATACCATGTCTGGCCTCCGACCTCATTCTTGGACGGATCGAGGGAGGCCAGAAGGCAGTTCGTTCCTTTGGAGGAGTGCATCCCATCCCTTCCTGTTGGGTTTCCCATCCCTTCTTCCTTTTTCCTCGTTCGGGGAGAACTTCCTTCCGGCGTCCGCCACGCCCGGCGTCATGGGGGGATGACCCCCTCTTTGTCGCCCGTCGAGACCGAGACCACTTTGCCGGTCACCTTGTCGACCTCCTGCTTGTGGTCCTGGATCTCCTTCACTCGTTCCCGCGTGAACCACTCCTCGATGCTTCGGACGATCGCGTGCTCCCGGCTCAGGAAGTAGCCGTCCGCGACGAGGCGGTCGACGAGTTCGAGGTAATACCGCGGGATGCGGATGCTGACCGTGTGGCCGCCCTCGCGGATCGTCTGGATGTACGATTGGACCGCTTCTCGGACCAGTTGCGAACGGTTCCCGTGCGAAGTGTTCTCTTTCAAGAACCCGTCGATCAGCTCGAGGTTCTCTTTCTCGAGCCGGAGCGTGATCCGTTCGTTCTCGTCCATCCCAGACCCCTCGCCTCGAACGCGGGAATGGGTATGACGGGGTCATACACCAGTCCACCGTTTTTGGCGTGTCTTGCGGCCGCAACCTAGACGACAGTACATATACGTTTTGTCAATTGTCATACGACGTAGGACAAGCCCTTCCATCGTCCCCGCGAACGGCGTCCGATTGAGCCGGTCATTTTTATCGAGTATGCCGAATGGAATACGTCGTTTTTTCCACCGCGAAATCGGCCCGGCAAACCCGTCCATCCCGCGAAAAGCTTTACGAGAACGGCCCCTATGCGCGCCTGTGCCGCGGAAGAAATCGACTCGCCATCGACCACGAAAACGCGGCCGTCGGACCACCAAGAGTCGAGCCCTTCGATCGAAGTCGACGCGGGTCCGCAAGGTGACACGGCCGACCGGGCGCGCCCGAGGGGCGACGCGTCGGCCGCGCGAGGCGGCTCGCCGCGAGCAGGAGGTGGACCTGCGGGAGATCGAGACACGGTGGCAGGCCGCCTGGGAAAAGGATCGCGTGCACGTCGCACGCGCCGAGGCGGGGAAGCCGAAGTGGTTCTCCACGGTGCCCTATCCGTACATGAACGGGTACCAGCACCTCGGCTTCGGGACCTCGTTCCTGCGGGCGGAGTTCCAGTCCCGGTACCGCCGGATGCTCGGCTTCAACGTCCTCCATCCGCAAGGGTTCCATTGCACGGGCCTCCCGATCCTCGGGGCCGCGAAGCGCGTCGCGGAGCGGGAGCCGAAGCAGTGGGACATCCTGAGGAACATGGGGATCCCGGATCGAGAGATTCCGAAGTTCGCGGACCCGATGCACTGGATCGACGTCTTCCCGGCCGCGACCGTGCAGGACCTGAAGGGCCTCGGGGCCGCGGTCGACTGGACGCGGTCCTTCATCACGACCCCGCTGAACCCTCCCTACGACGCGTTCGTGCGATGGCAGTTCCATCACTTGAAGGACGGCGACTTCATCCGGAAGGACAAGCACCCGGTCATCTGGTGCCCCAAGGACCAGGCGCCGATCGGGGACCACGACCGCCTCGAGGGAGAGGGCGAGACGCCGGTCGAGTACACCTTGCTGAAGTTCCCCCTACCGGACGGACGCTTCCTCGTCGCGGCAACGATCCGTCCTGAGACCGTGTATGGTCAAACAAATCTGTGGGTCGACCCGGAGGCGCCCTACGTCGTGGCGAAGGTCGGGCACGAACGATGGATCCTGAACGAGGCGGCGACGAAGAAACTCATGGAACAAGGGAAGATCGTGTCCCAAGAGTCGACGCTCCGCGGGGCCGACTTGATCGGGGAGGACGTCGTGGCGCCGGCCATCAACCGCGCGATCCCGGTCCTCCCGAGCACCTTCATCGACCAGGGCCGCGGCACGGGCATCGTGACGAGCGTGCCCTCCGATGCGCCCGACGACTTCGTTGCATTGCGGGACCTCCAAGGCGATCCGGCGCTGCTCGCGAAATTCCACTTGGACCCGGAGCGCGTACGGGCGATCAAGCCCGTTCCGATCATCCGCACCCCCGGCTGGGGTCCCCTCCCGGGAGTCGAGATCGTGGAGCGCCTCGGGATCCGCAACCAAGGGGACCGCGAGAAGCTCGAGCAGGCGAAGGGGGAGGTCTACAAGAGCGGCTTCTACCGTGGCGTCCTGAACGAGAACTGCGGCCCCTACGCCGGGATGCGGGTCGAGGTCGCGAAGGAGGAGATCCGGAAGGAGCTGACGTCGAAGCACCAGGCGGACGGGATGTGGGAGCCGAGCGGCGAGGTCGTCTGCCGCTGCATGACCCGAGCGATCGTGAAGGTCGTGGAGGACCAATGGTTCCTCGCCTACGGCGACCCGAGCTGGAAGGCGAAGGCCCACGAGGCGATCGCCTCGATGGCGCTGCACCCGGAATCCCTGAGGAAGTGGCTCGACTATGTCGTCGACTGGCTCCGGGACTGGCCGTGCACCCACCACCGTGGCCTCGGCACGATCCTGCCCTGGGACTCCGACTGGGTGATCGAGAGCCTGAGCGACTCGACGATCTACATGGCCTACTACACAATCGCGCACGCCCTCCAGGGCGGCTCCCTCCGCTCCGCGGTCCCGTGGGCGAACCGCCTCGATGACGCCTTCTTCGATTACATGTTCTTCGGGACGGGCGACGTCCGTGCGGTGGCGAGCCGCCTCGGCGTCGAGAGGAAAGTCCTTGAGGACCTGCGTCGGGAGTTCCAGTACTGGTATCCGATCGACCTGCGGAACACGGGCAAGGACCTCGTGCAGAATCACATGGCCTTCTGCCTCTTCACGCACACGGCGGTCTTTCCGCGGGAGCATTGGCCCCGCGGCTATGGGGTCAATGGCTACGTCCGCCTCGCGGGCCGCAAGATGTCGAAGTCCCGGGGGAACACCTGGTACATCCGCGAGGCCCTGAAAGAATGGCCCGCGGACGTGATCCGGCTGATGGTCGCGAATGGCGGGGACGGCCTCGACGATCCGAATCTGGACGTGGACTTCGCGGAGGCCGCGGATGCCCGTCTCCGGGACTGGTTCCGCTTCGCGACCGCGAAGCACGCGGCGCGGAGGAATCGACGTGGGATTGACGCCTGGTTCCTGAGCGTCCTGAACCGCGCCGTGCAGAAGACGCGGACCTCGATGGAGGAGATGAACTACAAGGCCGCCCTCCGACACGGGTACTTCGACCTCCAGACCGCGTGGTCGTGGTACATGCGGCGCTCGGAGAACCGCCCGCACGAAGCATGCGTGCGTCGGTTCATCGAAGTCCAGACGAAAATCCTCGCGCCGTTCGCCCCGCACCTGACGGACGAGATCTGGCACCGAACCGGCGGCGATGGGTACGTCGTTCAAAGCGAGTATCCGGAGATCAAAGAAGAGGAGATTGATCCCAAGGCCGAGGTCGTGGAAATCTTGTTGCAATCCACGCTCGACGACATCCGCGAGATTCTCAAGGTGACGGGGATCGTCCCGAAACGGATCGCGCTGTACACCGCCCCGGAATGGAAGGCGCAGGTCCACGCGATCGCGCGGGAGTTGTCGAAGGAGGGTCCGCTGCGGGTGAACGTCCTCATGGAGAAGGCCCTCGCCCTCCGCGGGATGCGGGAGCGAGCGAAGGACGTGGCCGCCTACGCGAAACAGCTCGCGGAGGAGCTGAAGCACGCGCGGGCTGACGACCTGGAGCGATTCGGGGCCCTCGACGAATTCTCCATGTTCCACGAGAACGCCCAGTTCCTCGGGACCGAGCTCGGCGCGAAGGTGGACGTGTACCGCGCGGACGACCCGCACCGATGGGACCCGGCGAAGAAGGCGGATCGGGCGACGCCCGCTCGTCCCGCGATCTACGTGGAGTGAGGCATGCGGATTGCGCGGCCGAAGAGGCCGGACGTGGCCTTCAAACGAAAGCGGAGTCCGCCCCCCCAGGCGACGAAACTCCTCCGGTATTCGATGCTCGCCGGAATCGTCTTCATGATCCTCCTCGCGATCGTGTTCGTCCCCATAGCGTTGCGGGATCAGCCTCCGAGGGAAGTGGTGAATCCGGAGAACAAGGGAAAATTTCGCTTGGACACGAGCAATGGCACGCGGCTGTACGTCGACACGACGACCGTCTCCTTGGAGCTCCTGGTGTTCAACGCGACGTTCAAGGTGAACAAGACGGAGATCGCGCATCTACAGCCGGGACTGGCGTGCGCCCGTTGGCATTGGCGGGTTGGCTGGAGTGGGGCGCCAACTGTGCGTAACGTTTAACTGAAGGCGGCCAATAGACGCGCCCGCGGGCCTGTAGCTTAGCTAGGTAGAGCGATCGGCTCTTATCGGTCATACCTGCACCCGTGTTGCGCGGTTCCCGAGGGACACCGATAGGTCAAGGGTTCGAATCCCTTCAGGCCCGTTCCTCCGCACACTGGGGCCCTCGAACCGCATTTTCCTTGGGCCTCGTAACGCCCAAAGAGGGCACGGGCGGTGCGCGAACCGAGGAGACTGACGCGAACCGTGCTGGAGGCCGATCCCCAGGCAAAAGGAGCGCGGTAGGTCTATGAGTGCTCGAATGCGTTACCGCGAGATCGAGAGGGACGGCACCTGACTCTGTTGACCCTCCGCCCGCCTCGTTTGCGAAAGGGCGGTACGATTGCGCTCGTGGCGCCTTCGTCACAGTGCGAGGCGGAAAGCATCGCGGCGGCGGCTCAGTTCTATCGGAAACAGGGATATCAGACCGCCCTCGGTGAGAACGTCCGCAATCTCCGGCGGACCGGCTACTTCTCGGGATCGGTGGAGGAACGGGTCCGCGAGTTGCACTGGGCCTTCGAAGACGATCGGGTGGACGCCATCTTCGCGATCCGAGGAGGAATCGGGGCGTCATGGCTGCTGCCGAATCTGGACTACGACCTCGTCCGGGGTCACCCGAAGATTTTCATGGGATACAGCGACGTCACCGCCCTGCACCTCGCGTTCCAGCGGAAATGCGGCCTCATCGGTTTTCACGGACCGGCGGGCGGTCTCTACACCGGCGGCGGAGCGGACGATTTGAAGAACCGGACGGCAAACCTCCGGCGCGCGCTAGGACTTCTAGGGCGGCCCGAGCCCTGGGGAGAAGTGAAGAACCCTCCAGGGGCGCGATTCGTTCGCACGGGCTTTGGCGGAAAGGCGGAGGGGCGGCTTACCGGTGGAAATCTCTCCCTGGTCACGGAACTCGTGGGTACTCCGTGGGCCCCGGAACTGGAGGATCGGCTGTTCTTCTTCGAGGGCGTCGAGTCGAGTTCCGCGAGCGTCGACCGCGGCTTGATCCAACTCTTTCTGGCCGGCGAGCTCGCGCGTTCCACCGGCCTCATCGCGGGGGAATTCTCCGATCGACCGAAGCCCGAAGAAGGAGATCCGAGCATCGAGGAAGTTCTTTCCCGTTGGTTCGGGACCCTTGGCAAACCCGCCATCGAAGGATTAGCAATCGGCCATGGTTCGCACAAGTTGCTCATCCCAATCGGCGTCCGTGCTCGCCTCGACGCCGACGGTGGCCGTCTCGTCATTACGGAGCCGACCGTGGACTGAGACCCGCCGTCCTGCCCTTCTAGCTCCGTAAAAACCACCCCCGCGTAACTTTCTTCAGGGCACAGTCAGGCCGCCGACGCCATATCACTAGCTCGCGTCCTCGCCTCTCTTCAAGACTCGAAGAGCCGTGAGGGTGATCCACTTGCTCGGCTCCCCCGCCCGTTCCAGCGCGAGCGGCC
>VBMR01000137.1 GCA_005878325.1 Methanobacteriota archaeon
CTTCATAGGAGGCCATCGCGGTCCGGAAAGAAAGGAGGCGGGGATAAAGGATGGGGTGGCCCCTCGAGACATCACGTACGATGTCGTCGCCGAGTCGAACGAGTCGGGCCTGGGGATCGACGGCGCGGTCTTCTCGGCGCGGGGGACGATGGTCGGGGCCACGGTCGCCCTCCGGCGATGACCAGGCGGATGTCGCCGGCGGACGCCCGGACCAACGATGCGAATCCGGCGCTCCCGCCGGGCAGATCGAGGACGACGAGGTCGGCCCGTTCCCCGATGCGCACCGCGCAAGCAGATTTCGGATCTGCGAGGCGACGACCCCGAAGCGACATCTTGAAAATCTCCCGTGCGGGCACGTCTCCCTTCAGGCGCGCGACGCGATAGGCGAACTCCATCTCCCGCAACATGGACGGGACGTTGATCATCGCGTTGTCCGTACCCAGGTGAAGCTCGACTTTCGCGCGGAGCATGCGGGGGATGTCCGGCGTCATCCCGAAGAAGGCGTTCGATCGCGGACAGACGACGACGGGGACGTCAGCGTCCGAACAACGCGCCAGGTCCGCATCCGTGGCCTGGACCATGTGGACGAGGAACGTGGGCCGAAGGCCGAGCACGCGATCGATGTCCTCCCGAATGCGCTCGGAACAGTGGACCGCGAACAGCTTCTTCTCCCGCTGGACATGGTGCGCCAGCTTGGCGATCGCGTCCGGTGGCCAGTCCTCGTGGGAGCTGACCGCAATCCCATCGGAGGAGCGCAGGACCGCCGCCACCTCACGGGCATCGTACTCAAGGCCTTCCGGTCGACCGAGGGCGATGCCCTGGAGCGGCAAGGCCGCGAGCGCGGAGTAGAAGAGCCTGAGTCCTTTCACGCTCCCCTCCCGGAAGTCCGTGCATCCGGTCGTCCCGGTCCGCACCATTGTGGCCATCGCGCGACGCATCGCCGCCACCACCGCGTCATCCTTCGCCTTCGCGAGGATTCGATGCTTCAGCCCGTGCGGCGGGGCGACGAGGTCCTCGATGGTACCGCGGAGCTCCCGCGTGACAACCGCGGCCCCCAGATGGGTGTGGGCGTTCCATAGGCCGGGGATGATGAGGCCTTCTGCAATTGCGTTTCGTGCGCGACCCGAACGGGCCTCTACGATGACCCCGTCTTCCCATCCGATCGTTCCGTCACGGAACCGATGGCCGTCGTAGAACCAGCCCGTAACGCGGTCCATCAAGCGCCGATGCCCGGTGCATCCTTAAACATTCTTGGAAGACTCAAGTCCACCTAGGAATCTTTATGGCACAGCAGCTTTTCCGCTCGACTTGCGCCGCCGTAGCTCAGCTCGGCAGAGCGGCAGTTTCGTATGCGCAGGCGGAAGACGCCTGCACCGAAGGAACTGCAGGTCGGGGGATCGAAGCCCCCCGGCGGCTTCCATTTTTTCGTCAGAAGCCGCCACGAGCCCCACCGCCACCCGATCGCCCGCCTCCGAATTTCCCACGCCGGAGGAAGCTGAACAACGCCCCGAGCCACAGGAACGATCGGCCGCGGGTTACGATTCCGATGCCGATGAAGACCGCGATCACGATCGCGATGGCCTTCCAATCGAGGACGAGAAGGTCGGGATTCGGGTTCGGCGCTCCGGCATCGTATCTCTCGACGATCCGGGTTCCCACCGCCCAAATGGCATCGTAGATGCCCCCGTAGAAATCCCCGGACTGGAGGGCGGGGGTGAGGTTGTCCGTGCCCACGCGAAAGACGAAGCTGTCGGGCAGGATTCCTTCGAGCCCGTAGCCCACCTCGAACCTCCACAACCGGTCGTCCGTGGCGACGACCAGGAGCACGCCATTGTCCCTCCCCACTTTCCCGATCCCGTTGTGTTGGAACACTTCGACCGCGTACGCGTTGATGTCCATCGGGGCCGTCGTGTTCACGATGAGGATCGCGATCTCCGCCGACGTCGCGGCGTCAACCTGGTAACACAAGTCCTCGACCGAGTCGTACTCCGCTTGGAGGAGGGCGGAGGGGCTCGCGAGGTCATTCACGTACAGGTAGACCTCCGGAACGGCTTGACCCGATGTCACGGCCGGGATGGCGGCGAGCAGGACGGCGACGAATCCCGTCAGGGCGAAGAGGCGGAGCATTCGGCCCAAAAATCACGGCCCGCCCGGAATCGGATTGTAATATTCCCGGGGCTGGAATCCGAACATCCCGGCCCACAGGACTCCGGGGAACGTCGACGCGGCCACATTGTAGGCCCGCACGGCCTCGTTGAACCTTCCCCGTTCCACCGCGATTCGATTCTCGGTTCCGGCGAGTTCGACCATCAGATTCTGGATCACTTGAACGGACTGTAGCTCCGGATACCGCTCGACCGTCACCTGGATCGCATACAGGTTCTGGTTCAGTTCGTTCGTCACGTTCACTCGCTGCTGAATCGATGAGGCGTTGAGCCACTGCGACCGGAGGCGCGTGATGTTCTCGAGGACGGACCGCTCAAATTGCGTGTAGTTGACCGCGACCCGATAGATCTCCGGGATCAGGTCGATCTTCCGCTGGTACTGGTTCTCCACCTGGGCCCACTGGGCATCTGCGGCTTCGTTCTTCGTCACCAGGGAATTGTACGTCGAAACGACGGACGACAGGAGGATCACCGCGACTAGCGTGATGGCGACCAGGATGACCAATGCCCGGGGGCTGGAGAATCGGAAGCCCATGTCCGTGAGAGATTCCGGCTGACTAGCAAATAGCTATCGATGGATTTTGGGCGGCGATGCACTTCGGAATGAGAAATCGACCCCGGGTCGTGCCGACGAGATGAGGGAACGGCCCAAGACAACCTTGTTTAAGGTTGCTATTCGCCCGCCCCTCGAGGGCTCCGTTTTTGGCCGGGATCTGGGGAGCGCGTGAGAGGTGGGATTCAAGTCAACCTCCGTCCTTCGAGGACCCACAATGATACCCGTACCACCGAATGCGCCAGACGTCTTGCCCGGTCCGGAACCAATCGGAGTCGGACCGCGAGGAGGCGAACCCTTGCCGCCTCTCGTCCTGCAGGCGTTCGACGAAATCGAGGAGCTGAAGCGGACGCTCGCGGAACTCCGCAAGCGCTTCGAGGCGCTCGAGCATCGGGTTGTGGCCCTCGAGCCAAAGGCTTGAGGAAGCGCGCGATTCGCCGGCCCGGATCAAGGATCGCCTGCGACGGAGGAAGGCGCTCGCCCCAGCGCGTGCTCTATCTTCGAGAACCCGACATGAAGGCCGGCCGCGACGGCGAACGATGGGATCGTCGCTCCGATCGGTTGCTGCGTGAGGACGAGGAGAAAGTACAGGGCCGCTCCCGGAATCCAGGCGGCGAACCCGGGCCAGCGCCAGCGGGGCGACGGGTCGGAAAACTCGGTCCCGGCATACGCGCCGCGTCGGACGAGGAAGGAGTCCGCGATCACGACGCCGAGGAGAGGAATGAAGAGGCCACCGATGAGCAAGAGGAACGATTCGTAGGAGCCTCCGATCCCTTCTCTCGTCACGACCAGGTAGCCGGCGAGGGCGGTCCCGATCCCTCCGGCCCCGATGATCGTCGCAACCTGGCGGGCCTTCGGCGTCAGGTTCAGGGCGGACACGGCCGTCGAGTAGACGTCCGCGAAGGCGTTGTCGGTTTCGTCCACGAGGATCGCGATGAGGGGGAGCGGACCGAGTCCCAGGGTTCCGAGGGTGACGAGGAACACGTACGGATTCGCGGGGTCAAGACCCAGGACCGTGATCCCTAGGAACACGAGGGCCGCCCCGAGGACATAGAACGCCGTGTTCGCCGTCGTGTAGCCGAGTCCCGTCCCCACCGCAGAGGCCTTCGTCGACCGGGCGAACCGGTTGTAGTCCGAGACGAGCGGCCACCAGGACACGGGCATGGCCACGACCAGATCGATGCCGAGGAACAACGAACTCGGTCCCGCGAACGCCGGGGCGACGGCCGCCGCTCGGAGGTTCGGATTGAGGCCCTGAGCGGCGAGGGCGATCGCGATGGCAATCGTCGAACCGTAGACGAGCCAGATCGCGAACCGTTCGAGCCAGTTTCGGACGACGGCCAGCGGCCCGCCCAGAGCGAGGGCGACGGCGATCCCGCCCCATATCGGAACGAACACGGCCGCGGTCCAAGGTCCGAACGCATTGTCCGTGAGGATCGCCGCGGCCTCCCCCATGACGAGGAGTTCGAACGCGGTCCATCCGAGGAGTTGCAGGATGTTGAGGACGGTCGGCGCTTTGGATCCGCTCCGGCCCAGGATCGGTCGGAGGCTCACCATCGTCGGCACCCCCGCGCGGCTCCCGTGGTGCGCGGCCCCCGCCAGCAGGGAGCTGCCGATCGCCGAGCCCGCGACGGCGACGAGGAGCGACTCCCACAAGGTGAGTCCGAGCGCAGTCACGAGGAGGCTGCCTGCGGCCAGGACGAGCAGTCCGACCCCGAGGCTCGACCACAGGACGAACAGGTCGAACGCCCGCAGCGTCCGGAGGGAATCAGGCACCGGTTCCACGCCCCACTCGGGCGGTCGCTGCAGGCGGACCATCGGTCGCACAATCGGGCCGGATATATAACGAGTTGGAGGTCGCCGCGGATCCGCGGCTCGGATCACGCCTTCCCCTTGGCGAACTTCTTGTACGAATGCCGCAGGGCCGTGACGAGGGGCAGTTCCTTCCCGGCCAGGAAATTGATGAGGGCCCCGCCTCCCGTGCTCACGTGGTCGATCCGGTCCTGCAGGCCAAACTGTTCCACGGCGGCGACCGTGTGGCCCCCTCCGACGACGGACAATCCATCCGATTCTGCGACGGCCGTCAGGAGCTCCCGCGTGCCCACCGAAAAGGGTTCGAGTTCGAAGACGCCGGCCGGGCCGTTGAAGAAGATGGTCTTCGCCCGGAGGAGCACCTCCGCGTAGCGCGCGATCGTGTCCAATCCGATGTCGTAGATGATGTGGTCCGACGGAAGGTCGGCCACGACGAGGGGCCGGCGGACCCCGTCCACATTCACGACGACGTCCGTGGGGAGGAGGATCCGTCCCCGGTATTTTGACAAAAGTTCCTTGCAACGCTTCACGTGGTCGTCGTAATCCTCGACCTCTTTCCGCATGAATTCCGTCGTCGGTTCGCCGGGATGAATGCCGGAAGCATCGAGGAACAGGTTCGCGACGCCGCCGGAGGTGAGGACCGTGTCCACGATGTCTTTCTCGAGCATGTGCTTCGCGACCGCGATCGAATCGTCCGCCTTCACGCCGCCCAGGTGGGCCACTTTCGGCCGGCCGGGATCTTGGAGCGCCTGGGTCAGCATCGTCAATTCCCGCTCCATCACCCGCCCCGCGAGGGAGGGGAGGACGTCGCAGAAGCCGACCAAGCTCGGCTGCGCGCGGTGGGCCGCCGCGAACGCATCCAGCACGAAGTACGACGCGTGGGGCGCGAGGCGCCGGACGATGTGGGTCTTCGCCATCTTCTCCAGCTTCGCGTCCGCGAGGGCCTCTTCCTCCGAATAGAACCGGGTGTTCTCGAGGACCACCACGTCGCCCGTCCGCATGGACTCGATCGCCTCGATCGCGGGCTTGCCGAACAGGCTGGACACATAGCGGACGGGCCGTCCGAGGAGCGCGCCGATCCGTTCCGCATGGGCCTCCAAGGTGGTGAAATCGTCTCGGCCCGGTCGCGACTGGTGGGCGAGCAGGACGACCTTGGAATGCCGGAGCTCTTTGAGCGTCACGAGATGCTCGCGGATCCGGGCGTCGTTGAGGAGGGCGCCCGTCGCGGGATCGACCGGGGAGTTGATATCGACCCGGACCAGGACCGTGTGGCCGGAGAGGTCGAAATCATCGATTGTGAAAAAGTCCGCGGCCATCGGAACGTGAGAAGTTGCCCGGACCGTAATAGCCTTTTTGCATCGGTCTGGCCCTCTCGCTTCCGGCTCCCTGGTTCCGTGTTCTCAAAGCCAGAAACTAGGTTGCAACCTTTTTAGGGATGCCTCGGGGATGTTCGCGGTCGTCGAGGGAACCCTACGCCCCAAGACCTTCTCCTCCCAGAGGGAAAACTCATCCGGACCGCGCGGGGCGGGGCGACCGCCCTCAAGCAGCTCCTCCTGGACCTCAAGAAGTACTCCTTCTCCGGCTACGTTCGAACGATCCGGACGTCGGCTGGCGGGCGGGCGGAAGGCATCGTGCTCCTCCGCGGCGGGAATCCGGAGGCGAGCTTGTACCTGCGGGACGGGACCCAGGACCGGGGACGCGGCGCTTTGAAGAAGGTGTGGCAGGACTCGTACGACGAAACGTGCCTCCTCGAACTCCACGCGCGGGTCGACATGGACGGCCTCGTCCGGGAATATGCGGACTCGCTCCTGGAACGGCCGGCGAAGGTCCTCAAGAAGACGAAGGTCCCCCAGGCGCTGGACCGATCCGATCTGGAGAAGCAGATTCTCCGATGGAAGGATCACGGATACGACGTGTCGTCCGTCGAGGCGAAGCTTGACGCGGAGCCGGCCGCCTTGACGGCCGCGGTGCGCGCCATGCGCGAGGCCGTGAAAAGGGCGGAGGCGGCCTCCGAAGTCCTCGCCGGCCTGGATGCCACCGGCTTCGAGTCACGGGTCGCGATCCTCCAGGAGAAACTCCAGGACCCGTTGCGGCATCCCGACCTCGAGGCGGAAACGGAAAACCTCCGGGAGGTCGTGGAAGCCGCCCGCCAGTCCGAAGCGCGGAGGAAGATCGAGACGGTCCGGGAACGAGACTCCCACGAGCGGACGAACAAGCTCATGGAGCTCGTCCTGAAACGACGCCATGTCGCTCCGACCGAGACCCCGCGCCCTCTCGTGCCGGCCGTCAAACCCCTGAAGGAGCGTCGACCCGAGCCCGACACGCGGACGAACCTCGCGCCCGCCTTCACCTTCGAAGGATTCACGGTCGGAGAGAGCAATCGGTTTGCGCACACCGCCGCGGTCGCGGTGGCGAAGGGACCCGGGAAGACCTACAACCCTCTCCTGATCACGTCGGGGCCGGGCCTCGGGAAAACCCATCTCCTCCATGCGATCGGCAACTACATCGCGTCGCACGGGTCCGGCGGATCGGTCCTCTACCTCACCTGCGAGGCGTTCGCTTCCGGCCTCGCCGAGGCGCGCGAGAACGAATCCCTCGGGGAATTCCGGGAACGGGTCCGGGGCGTCGACTGCCTGCTCCTCGACGACCTCCAGTTCCTGAGTTCGATGCCTGGCATCCACGAAGAGCTCTTCTACACCTTCAACGCATTGCATCAGGCGGAGAAGCAAATCGTCCTCGCGAGCGACCGGGCCCCGAAGGCGATCCCGAACCTGGACGACCGGCTCGTCTCGCGGTTCGAGTCCGGGCTCGTCGCCGGGATCGAACCTCCCGACCTCGTCACCCGGATCGCCATCCTCGAGCGCCGGTCTCGGGACGCGAAGGTCCCGATGGAAGCCGACGTGGTCAAGCAAATTGCCGGCCTGGTCGAGGGCAACGTGCGGGAGCTCGGCGGGGCGCTCAACCGCATCATCGCGTTCTCGTCGATGATGGGTCGGCCGATCACGGAGGATCTGGCGCGAGAGGTCCTGGCGGGCCCCGTCCCGGAGCCGGTTCGACTGGTCCCCCGGGAGCCGGAGGTCGCACCCCCGGAAAACTCGACGCCCGGGATTCTGATCCCCGGGCACAGCTACTTGATCGAAGAGGACCGACCGGCCGAAGCGTTCCGACGGTTCTCGGCGTTCCTGGGCGGCGGGAACGGCGGCCTGGTCATCACGCGCACGAATCCGAAGCGCGCGCGGGAGGCCTACGATCTCCCCGCGCACCGGATTCTCTGGCTGACCGACCGCGAGGGATCGGACGAGGAGACGATCGCCCCCGCCTTGGAGCGCATCGTGTACGAGATTGAATCGTTCCTCGCGAAGCAGCCCCGGGGTGCCGTGCTCCTCGATGGGATCGAATACTTGGTGTCGAACAACTCCTTCGACGCCGTCCTCAAGTTCGTGCGGCGCCTCCTAGACACCTTCTCGGAGAGCCGCTTTGCGTTCCTCCTTTCCCTGGGACCCGCCACGTTGAAGGAACAGGAGCTGAGGGTCCTCGAACGCGAGATGGAAGTGATCCGGGCCACCTGATCCGTCGACGCGCTATCCGAGCCGCGCGATGTCTTCGTAGAACTCGCGGATCTGATGGAGCGCCTCCGTCCAATCTTCTTGCTTCACGTAGGTGCTCGCCTCCTTGAGGATCCCGATCGGCTTCGCGAGGTCGTTCCCTTTCAGTTTCAGGTCCAGCAGCCGCGTCCGCGCCTTCCGCATCTCTTCCTGGACGAAGGCGGGGACCTCCCGTTGCAGCCGATCCTGCACCTGCTGTCCCATCCGGAGCGCCGAGGCGACGTCCCGTCGTTCCATCAAGTCGCGGGCCTGGCGGAGGAGTCGTTCCAACGACTGGACGTCCATCCCCATCGTCCGGACTTCGCGAACGAGCCGGTCCCCTTCGTCGACCGCCTTGCGGGCATCGTGGAAGTCCTTCGCTTCGGATTCGAATCGCGTGAGCGCCATCTGATAGGCATCCCAGGCGGCATCGTAGTCCCCCGCCTCCAGCCGGCCGACGGCTTCGAGGAGCGTGGGCGTGATCACCTGGACGCCCGGGTCTCCCTTCGCGGCTCGCATCTCATGGAGGAATCGTTCGATCCCGGCGCCGATGAACTCGACGAACGCGATGTCGAGTGTGTGTCGTGCGTCGGCGATGAGCATGACCGCGCGTTCGATGTCGCGACCCTTGCCGGCTTGAATCGCGTCGTTGATGATCCGCTTCCCCGCTTCGATCTCCAGGCCGATCCGTTTCGCGGAGACGAGGAGGGGCTTCACCTCATTCACGAGCTTGGGCAACTCCCGATACAGGAGCTTCCGGTCCCCGAAGGGGACCTTCCGCTCGGTCTCCTTCCGTTTTTCACGGAGGACCTCGAGCCGGTTCAGGACCGGGGATCGGAGCAGCTTCGTCGCGGGAGGAGCGGCCACGACAAGGCTCGCAGCGGGAGACGGGCCCGCCTCGACGACGTCGGCGGGAGCGAGGGATCTCTCGACCGGAGCCGGGACGTTCGCCGTCGCTCCATCGTCGGCGAACCGGGCTCCACACGTCGGGCATTGCTCCGCGTCCGCGGGCACATTGGCCTTGCAGACCGGGCACTCGTACTCCGTCGTCTCGCCTTCCGAGAACTCGGCTCCGCAGCCGGGGCAGGCCGTCGCGTCCGCGGCGACCAGGGTCTCACACACCGGACACAAGAACTGCTCCCCGAGTTCGCGCGCCGTCGTGGAAGCAGGGACCGGTCTCGCCACCACGGCCGCATCCGATTCCGGGGTCTCTCGGGCCACGTTCTTCAGGGTCTCGAAGATCTCGCGGTGGTCCTCCTTTCCATCCATGATGTCGGCGAGGATCTCGTCAATGCTGCGTCCATCCTTCACGGGCAGGGAGGGCTCGGGGGACCCGCCCGGCAGGTCAAACAGGGTAAGGTCCGTTTGGCAAGAAGGGCACACGCGAGCGTCTGCGTCGATCGAGGAATCGCAGACGGGACAGACTCGCGTTTCCCTGGGTGGCGTAAGCCGACACCTCGAAGTAAGTCGACGCGTTTCCATCCTTAAGTTGCGTACAAAGACTTTCCGGACTCAGTTCAGAGAATGATAAGTCATCGGCCAGATAATCAGCGCAAAACGATTAAGTCGGACTTGATGCGGTTGGATGGCGTCAACGGATGGTTCATGGCCTTTCGCACCGCAATCGACGGACTAGACAAGGTGATCCGAACGGATATCTCGCCTCCGAAAGTGATCCTCGTGACCGGACCACCCGGGTCGATGAAGACTTCGTTCTGCTACACGCTGATGTCCCGATACCTGAAGGACACGGGCGAGTTCGGCTTGTACACGACGCTCGAGGAGACCGTCCAATCCCATCTTCGGAACATGGAATCCCTCGGAGTCGAGCTGTCGATGAACATGCAGATCAGCGACTTCACGGACCTGCGCGAGATCGATGCAGTCGTCGGCCCGGAGGACCAGACCGACTATCTGGCGTTCATCGAGAGGATGATCCTCCACTATCGAAAGGTCCACGGACACAAGTTCCGGCTGTTCACGCTCGACTCCCTCGGGGCGCTCTACTCCTTGATGGAGAACACACACAACATGCGGAAGCGGATGTTTTACTTCTTCAAGATGCTGCGGGACAACGAGCTCACGTCGCTCGTGGTGATGGAACGCAGCCCGGATGGCGAGAGCCAACTCCTCGGGAACGAGGGATTCCTCGTCGATGGGATCGTGCTGCTCGGACTGGACCGCTCCCGGGGGAAACTGATCCGGTACCTCCAGGTGGAGAAGATGCGATCCACCGAGCACTCCATGGAGAAGCATGCCATCGAGATCCACAAGGGCGGCCTGACCGTCCTCGGGCCGATCTTCGAAACGGGAGGGATGTAGACACGATGTCGAATCAAGCGCCGAAGCCCGGAAGGCTCGGCTCACAGGACGTCGGGAAGGGACCATAAATGCCCGAAGCATCGATCCTTGATGCGCTGGACGCACTGAAGAAACTGGAAGAGAGCCTGAAGTCGCGCGACTCGGACTACCGGGAGCGGGAGTCGTCGATCCAGGAGCAAGCCGCGAAACTTGGCGAAGAGCGGCAGGCCGTGGAACAGGAAAGGACCGCGCTCGCCGAAGAGAGGGACTCGCTCGTCGGACGCGAGAAGGGCTTGCGAGCGCGGGAGAAGGAGCTCGAACAGAAGGAGCGGACCTTGGATCAGCGCGACCAGGAGTTCGAAGGGACCCGGCAGGCGATCCTCGCGAAGGAGAGCCAGATCGTCGGGCGTGAGCAGGAACTCACCAAGCGGCTCGAAGCCTTGGTACGACGGGAGGAGGAGATCGCCTCCCGGGATTCGGAAGCCGCGGCCCATGGGAGAGACATCGCCGCTCGGAAGAACGAAATCGCCGCTCGGACGGAGCAGATGGTGAAAATCCTGGAGGATCACAAGGCCGCGTTGCAAGGCCAGATTGATCGAAATCGCGAGCTCATGGAACGCGAGAAGAAGCTCGCAGCGGAAGAGGAGAGTCTCGCCGCGACCCGCGCGAAGATCGCGGAGGACGGGAAACGCCTCCTGGAACGGGAGAGACAGCTCCTGTCGATGGAGCAGGCGGCGCGAGCGGCGCCTCCGGTCGTCCCGTCCCCCGTCGCACGGCCCGTACCCGGACCGGGACCCGCCATCCGACCTCAGCCCGGGCCTGCGACGACACCGGCCCCGACCCCCGCGAAACCCGCGGCCGCGATGGCAGCCCCCGCGCCAAAACCCATCGCGAAACCGGCCTTCGAGCCGGAACCTGCCGCAGGGGAGTCCGAGATCCCGTGTCCTTCGTGCGGGACGATGATCTCCTCCGATGCGATCATGTGCTACGCCTGCGGCCACCGACTGGCGGAGGACGAGAAGGGTGGCAAAAAAGCCCAGGTAAGCGTGAAGAAGGTCCTGAAAAAGAAGGTCATTTGACGCGTTTGAGGACGTCCGACCGTGGGCCCGCGAACGCTTTGCCAACGCCGCAAAGTCACCGTCTCTTTTTGGCGCTTTTCGCGACGTCCTGTCACATTTTCATGCGCAACTCAAGATAATAGTATTTTCTCCAGGTGGAACAGCTCGTTTTCCCGCGTGAGAACAGCTCCGTATCGGGATAGATAATCGCTAAGTAACCTATTTATAAATCGGTCCAGGATGGGCCGCACAAGATGCCCACCGGTCGCGCCCCCGCGGAGCCTACCCAGGTCACGACCCAGGGAGGAACTTCGATGTCGAATCGAGCCGGACACTATGGCGCGGCACTCAGCTTCTTGGTCGTCTCGGCCCTGGTCCTCGGCGCCCTGTTCGCGTTCATCGCGATCGGTCCCGCCGCCCAGGCGGCCTCCTGTGACCAGGTCAGTCGGGACATCACGGGCACATGGACCATCACCACGGTGCAGGAGTGCAGCGGGATCGTCTATTCGGTCGATGGCTCGATCATCATCAACTCCGGCGGTTCCCTGAAGCTGACGAACGGCGGACTCCGCTTTACGATGGACACGGCCCCGGCCCACTCCGGCTACGCATTGAATGTGAATGCGGGCGGGTCCCTGATCCTCGACAACTCAATCGTCACCACGGAAGTCAAGGCAATCAATCCGTACGTGTACCTGCCGTTGACCGTGTCCGGCGCAAACAGCATGTTCAAGATGATGAACGGCGCGATGTTGAAGTTCCCCGGTTGGTTCAATGCGACGAGCGCGACGGTCAACATCACGGATTCTACGATCACCGGCTTCGACGACTCGGATCTCCAGGGGTCCGGCCTCAACATTGACGCGAGCAACGACGGTCCCGTCATTTCCTGGACGGCAACGACGGCGATGGTCTACCGCTCCCGGATCGATCGGATTTACGAGGGGACGACGGCCCGGAACGTTGCCCTCAGCACGGCAAGCAACCTCTACGCATACGATTCGTACATCGGTGTCGATTACGCGAACGGCACGAGCACCCACAACGCCTTGACCGTGGACGGGAGCTCGAACGCCTACCTGTTCGGAGTCACGATCGACCGAACGCAAGAGGACCCAACATCACGGGCCAACTGGCAGCCCGCGTTCGTGCCAGCCGCGGGCGGCAATGTGTACCTCCTGCGCTGGGCGGCGGTCCTCACGGTTGACTCGACGGGCTTCCCCGTCAGCGGCTCCGCCATCTCCGCGGCAATGAGCCCGACCGGTTCCCCGGCCCAATACCCGGACAACGGACTTTTATCGACCCCGAGCCAGCGCACGATCTGGTACCTCGGTCGGGCGACGTCGGGCACGAACGCCTGGGACCGGACGAACCAGAACGGCGAGGCGCGAATCCCTCTGTATACGGACCAGATCACCGCGGGATCCCTGCCGAACGCTGCATCGTTCGGCAACTACGCGATCACCGCAACGTTCGCCCCGGCGACCGCGACGGGAGGGGCCGCGTTCCCCGCGTATCCATCAATTAGCACCGCGGACAACACGCGGAACGTGGCGATGCCGTTCAGCATTCAGGTGCGGTCGGGACCGGACTTCGTTCCGAGTACCGCGCCCTCGCTGACCGTCCTCCAGAACCAGCCCTTCACGGTCCAGGTCGTCGTCGACAACCAAGGGCAGACAGATGCGCCCAGCGCGCCCCTTGCAGCCTATCTCAACAACCGCTCGAACCAGCTCGTCCGTGTGACGGTCCCACTGCTTCGCCCTGCGGAGTCCGTCACCCAAGCCGTGCCCATCCCGGCATTGGCGGTTACCGGCGCACAGACCCTCATGCTCTGGGTCGACCCCGACGGCGCGGTCAATGAGGGCGGCGTCGCACAAGAGGCGAATAACATTTTCAACGTGTCGCTGTTCGTCCAGCCGCCGCCGCCCGGCTTCGTCGCGATCGATCTTCCGAGCAGCGATCAGTCGATCCAGCCGGGTTCGCAGCTCACCGTGAGCGGCTCCGTCCGGGAGACGGATCTGACGGGTATTGACGGCGTCCTCTTGAACATCGAGTTGCGGCAAGGCGGCAACGCCGTTGCTACGACCACGGCGACCTCTGGCGTGGACGGCTCCTTCCTGGCGCTCATGGACGTGCCGGGCGGGTTGTCGGAAGGATCGTACAGCGTGGTTGTGACGCCCACGGCCAGCACGATTTCGCCGGATCAACGGGCCGTCCACATCGCGTCGAACCTGCCCCTGCTGAGCCGGCCCTTGCCGTTCCTCGGCATCCCGCTCTGGCTGTTCCTCATCATCCTGGCGGCCGCGGCGGCGATCGGGATCGGCATCACCCTGTACATCAAAGTGTACGGCCTCGGAAAGATGGTGGAGTGCGGCGAATGCGGCGCCTTCATCCCCGAGGACGCGACCTCGTGTCCGAAGTGCGGCGTGGAGTTCGAGAAGGACATGGCGAAGTGCTCGAACTGCCAGGCCTGGATCCCGGTCGACGTGAAGCAGTGCCCGGAGTGCGGCGTCGAGTTCGCGACCGGCGAGGTCGAGATGGCCGACTACCAGGAGAAGATGCGCCTCCAGTACGACGAGGTCGTCTCGAAGTTCAAAGACGAAGCGTCCCGGCAGCTGGGCCGCGCCCTCTCCGACCGTGAGTTCCAGGAGTGGTGGCGCAAGCAACCGACCTTCGTGACCTTCGAGGACTGGCTCCGCGAGGAAGAGGAGATGCGCAAGATGGGCTCGAAGCCATGCCCGACGTGCGGCACCCTCAACTCGGTCACGGCCACCGTGTGTCACAAGTGCGGCTCGCTCATGCGCGAGTCCCCCCGCCCGCCAGCCGGCGGAAGCGGTGGTGGCTCCCCGCCCGCGGTCCAGGCCCGACGGCCTGGTGGGGCCTCGGAGCCCCCGTCGGGCGGGGCCGCGGCTCCCTTCCCGCCCTCGGGTACGCCCTCCGGTCCGACCGGCACGGAGTCGATCCCACGCCGGGTGATCCGCAAGCCATCCGCCCCGCAGCCCGTCGTCCAGAAGAAAGTCGTCAAGAAGCCGATGGGCGAGAGTTCGGAGGGCGGAGGCCAGTCGGATTCGAGCGGCAACCAATCGGAAGACGAGCTCTGAGCTCGGCCTTCCCCAGCCCCTTTCCCTTTCTATTCCTTCGCGCGCCCAGAGGACCGTTCCGAGTCTGAACTCGCGGGGGGCCGGCCCAGACGCGCCTCCGCTCGGAGAAGTCTTATGGCCCCCGCCGAGATGCCCGCGGGGATGCGCCGGGAGGATCGGGCCATCGTGGCCCCGCTGGGATTCCTCCATGGCGTGGTCCACGCGAACCTCCTCGCGATCCCCGTGTTCCTCCTCGCGTGGCGGACCGAATTCGGAGCGGGCGATGTGACGCTGGGCCTGCTTGCCGCGACCGCCTACGCGTGCTTCTGGCTCAGCAGCGTGCCCTTCGGATTCCTCGCGGACCGGAGGGACCCGTCGACCCTTCTCATCGCGTGTGCTGGCGGCATTGCGGCTTCCTTGGCCGCGGTGGCTCTCAGTCCCTCCCTTCTGCCCCTCGAGGCCTCCCTGGCGGCCCTCGGCCTCGCATCCGGAATCTACCATCCGACGGCTCTGGCCGCGATCTCCCGCACCGTCGAGGAACAGGGCCGCGGCATGGGGTGGCACGGTATGGGCGGCAGCCTGGGGATTGCCTTCGGTCCCGCCTTCGCCACCGCGACGCTCACCATGGGATGGTCCTGGAGGACGACGGTCGGGCTGTTGGGCCTGCTTCCGCTCGTGGCGACCCTGGTCCTGGCGGTCCGCCCGGTCGCCGCCTCGGCCCGAAGCCCATCCTCCGACCCGCGCCCGTCGTTCCGGTCCCTCGCGACCCTCCCGTATGCCCGCATGATCCTGGTCTACCTGTTCGCGGGTTTCGCGTACCAGGGATCGCTGGCATTCCTGCCCCGCTTCGTCGGCCCGGGGATTTTCGCCCTTGCCCTCGGGCTGGGCGCGATCGGCCAGGTGATCGCGGGGATGCTCGCAGATCGTCGGCGTCCGGACCAGATCCTCTTCAGCCTGAGCCTCGCGGCGGCGGTCCTCCTTGGCCTCCTCGCCCTCTTGGCGGGGCCGATGGGCCCGGCGCCGAGTGGCTCGGACTCGTTCGTCTCTCGTCTCTGGACACCCTTCGCCGTGGCGGCATTGGCTTTTGGATTCTTTCTCTTCTCCTTGGAGGCCCTGCAGAATACCCTCGTGACGCATGCCGTCCCGCGGGAAATCCGCGGCTTTGCCTTCGGCCTGACTTTCCTGAGCGTCTTCGGCCTTGGGTCGGTCGGAGCGGCCGCCGCGGGATGGCTAATGTCCCGTGGCGACTCGAGCCTTCTATTCCTCCTCCTCGCCGTCTCTCTTGCCCTGTCCGGAAGCGTAGCGCTCGGCCGCAGGAAAATTGAGGGACGGAGCTGACGGAAATCAGCTGGCGGCCACGTGGACGCCCTGGGCCGTCAAGGTGTCGCGGACGATCTTGATCATCCCGTCCGGGTCCTTGTAGTAGGACGAAACGATTTTCGCGACGTCGCGGTAGTTCTTGACGTCCATCCGTTTCAAGTAGTCGAAGATATCGAGGCGGCGTTTCACCTCTTGCTCCATCCTCCGCTGGTTCCAGTTCCGGGCCAGGGAGATCTTCTCGTAGACGTACGAATGACCGCTGTAGTTGAAGGTGTCGTCCGCCGGATTCCAGGTGTAGGCGGAGTTCGTGATTAGTTCGTTCGACTCCGGGTCCGTGCCGACGACCTCGACGATCGCCTTCACCCGGCGGGTCATGTCTGTGCCGACTTTCACTTGCGATTGGAGCAAGACGATGTCGAGGGCCGCCACGAGGGCCCGCGGAAGGTTGATTGGGTCGTTCTCGAGCCGGTGGACCATCGCCTGGACGTCGTCCGCGTGGAACGTCGTGTAGGCGGACTTGCCCGTCGCCATAGCCTGGAACACGACGAACGCCTCGGGACCCCGGACCTCTCCAATCATCATGTACTGTGGCCGTTGCCGCAGGGCCGCGGTGAGCAAGTCGAACATGTCGATCTCGCCCGCGGCCTTGCCCGTCCGCTGGGACTTACCGCCGAAACCGCCGCGGGTCAGCAGGGGAACCCAGTTCTCGTGGGGAAGGTTCAGCTCCCGCGTGTCTTCGATGGAGACGATCTTCATCTGGGGCGGGATGAACAGCAGGATCGCGTTTAGGGTCGTCGTCTTCCCGGACGCCGTGCCGCCGCAGATCAGCATGCTCTGCCCGTTCTCGATCGCGAGCCACATGTACGCCATCATCTCGTGGGACATCGTCTTGAAGCGCACGAGGTCGAGCGGCGTGAAGGGGTTTTCGCGGAACCGCCGGATCGTGAAGGACGAACCGCGCTTCGTGACGTGCATCCCCAGGGTGGCCTGGAGACGCGAGCCGTCCGGGATCGTGGCGTCAAGCATCGGTTGCGCTACGGAGATGTGCTTCCCAGAGCGTTGGGCGAGCCAGACGACGAAGCCGTCAAGCTCCTCCGCGGAATCGAACTTCAGGTTGGATGGAATGGATCC
>VBMR01000062.1 GCA_005878325.1 Methanobacteriota archaeon
GCGCCTGGGGAAGGACACGATGCAACAATTCCTGCGGGTGCCTCCCATGCCCGTCCGGGACTTCCTGAACGAGTGGTTCGAGACGGACCTCCTGAAGGCGTCCCTCGCGGTCGACGCCCTCCTCGGGACGTTCCAGGGACCGTGGTCCCCGGGCACGGCCTTCGGCCTGATCCATCATTCCCTCGCCCAGGCCCAGGGGCCCGGTTGGGCGTTCGTCCGCGGTGGCATGGGGACCTTGGCGGGCATCCTCGCCCAGGCCGCGATAGATGTCGGCGCCACGATCCGCACGGACGCAGAGGTCGGCCGGATCGTGACCGCGAGCGGCCGGGTCACGGGAGTCGAACTCACGACCGGGGAGCTAATCGGATCCCGCGCGGTCGCCTCGAACGCGGATCCGAAGCGGACGTTCCTGCATCTCGTCGACCCGAAGGAATTGAGCCCGGAATTCGTCCTGCGGGTGCGGAACATCGAGATGAACGGGATCGTCGCCAAGGTGAACCTCGCCCTGGGCGGACCGCTCCCCGTCCCGGCCGTCGCCAACGGGCCGGCACCTCACCTCCGGATCGCGCCGTCCCTGGAGTACATCGAGAAGGCGTACGACGATGCGAAGTACGGCGCCGTCTCGAGGGCCCCGATCGCGGACATCTTCATCCCGACCGCCGCGGACCCGAGTCTCGCGCCCCCGGGCATGCACATCTTGTCCGTCACGGTCCAGTATGCGCCCTATTCCCTGCGGGATCGAGATTGGACGAAGGAGCGGGACTCGCTCGCGGAGCGGGTCATCGGGCTCCTGGAGGAGTACATGCCCGGCCTGCGGTCCCGAATCCTCGGGAAGACCGTCCTCACCCCGCGGGACATCGAGGAGCGGTTCGGGATGACGGAGGGCCACATCTACCACGGGGAGATGACGCTGGACCAGACTCTCGTCCTGCGTCCCGTCGCGGGCTGGGCCCAGTATCGGACCCCCATCGAGGGCCTCTACCTCTGCGGCGCCGGGGCCCATCCGGGCGGCGGAGTCACCGGGGCCCCGGGCTACAACGCCGCTCGGCAGATCCTCGCAGATTGGGCTCGCCTGGCGTCGTGATCCTCGATGACTCGGTCCGATGTTCCCGCAGCGAGCTCCAGAATCCTTCATATCCCTCGGACGATTCATCGGGCGTCCGATGGCCGACCTCTTGGCGCCCGGCACCGACGCGCCGGACTTCGAGGGGACGAACCAGGATGGCGTTCCCGTGCGGTTGCGGGATCTCCGTGGGAAGAGCGTCGTGCTGTACTTCTATCCGTATGACGACACGTTCGGATGCACGAGGGAGGCTTGCGCCTTCCGCGATGACCTCGAGGCCTTCCGCGAGGTCGGCGCGGTCGTCCTCGGCGTGAGCTCGCAGGACGAAGCGTCCCATCGGAAGTTTCGGGAGAAGCACCGCCTGCGGTTCGACCTCATCGCGGATCCCGCGCGGAGGATCGCGACCGCCTACCGAGCCGTCGCCATCCACGGCCTCGTCAAGCGAGTCACATATGTGGTCGGGCCCGACGGCGGCATCCTCGCCGCCTACCGACGATTCGACCCAAAGTCTCACAGCAAGGAAGCCCTCCGGATCCTCATGAGGGCTCGGGGGATGCGATGACGCGGACCAAGGCGAAGCTTCCCGATGTGCGGATCCCGAAGATCATCCGCCTCCGGTACGAACGGTTCCTGGACCACTTCAAGGGCTTCGAGGACGTGGACGCGGTCCGCGCGATCTTCGGGTCGAAGACGAAGGCGGTCCTGCGGTCCCTCAAGGTCGAGTTCTTCTCCTCGAAGTGGGGATACATGGGAGTGAGCGACGAGGACGGCCACCTCGTCGTGTCGACGCACTACCTGCGGACGGGGAATCGACGGGACATCTATCTCGATGTCGTCCACGAGCTCGTCCACGTGCGGCAATTCTGCGAGGGGAAGGAGCTGTTCCCGGAAGGCTTCAACTACCCAGAGGCGCCGACGGAAATCGAGGCATACCGCGCGTGCATCGCAGAGGGCCGTCGGCTTGGCATGACGGACCGGGAGCTGTTCCAGTACCTGAAGGTCGAGTGGATGGACGACGCGGACCTGAGGAAGATGGCCCGGAACGTTGGAGTGAAGGCCCCGCAGAAGCCCCGCGGCCGAAGGAAACGCTAGCCTCTCAGAACAACTGATGCCTGTCGGCATCCGCCTGAAAGGCTGACATGATTCATTGGCATTTATTAAGCTCAGAGACGTTTCGTCCCATTGGGGTCGGCATGGAGAAGAGCATTGGGCTCACCTTCACCATCGTTGGGTTCACGGTGACTCTCCTGGGCGCGGCCCTCGCCGCGACCTGCACGCCCACCTCCACGGGGTTCTGTAACCCGACGCCGTTTTCTGGCGTGGGAGTCGCCGCGGCGTTCATGGGCGGCGCCCTGTTTCTCGTCGGCCTAATCCTGGTCCTCAAGAAGGAAGCCGGGTTCTTCCGTACGGCCTCTCCCGGGCCACCGGGCGCACCGACGGTCGTCTGCCAGACCTGCGGGAAGCCGCTCGCCTGGATCCCGACCGCGAATCGCTGGTTCTGCTCCAAATGCGATGAGTACCGGTAGCGGCTGGATTCGCAGGGCAGTTCATCGGAAGCTCGCCGCTCGAGGAGGGCACCACCATGCCTTTCCTGCCACTTCCCGTGCAAGTTATAGTTATTTGACTATAACATGGACGCCTACTCGAACGAGGTCAATTGGGGCTGTCGCGTCTTCGGCCTTTGCAGCTTCGTGACGCGGACCCCGATGAGTCGGAATCGGTGCTTTCCTCCCGCGAACTCCTTGCCCAGATCGACACAGACGTCGGCGAGGACCTTCTCGTCGAGCACGTGAGATGAGAGCGTCCGCTCCCGCAGGTGGGTCTGGAATCCCTCGAACCGGATCTTGATCCCGACCGTGCGGAACGTGGCGCCTTGCGCCCGGGCCCGAAGGAACACGTTGTGGGCCACATCGCGGATCGTCGACTCGACCCGCGTCCAGTCCGTCACGTCCTTGTCGAAGGTCCGCTCGACACTGATCGACTTCGGATCGGGCCGCTCTTCGACCGGAAGTTCCTCGATGCCGCGGGCGATCGCCCAGAGCCAAATCGAGTTCTTGCCCATGAGCTTCTTCAGCTCGGCCCCGGGGAACCGGGCCAACTCACCGATCGTGCGGATTCCGACCCCCTCAAGGAGTTGGGCGGTCTTCGGCCCCACGCCGCTGATCTTGGTGATGGGCAGGGGCTCGAGGAAAGCGGTCACCTCCTCCGGTCGCACGACCTTGAGCCCGTCGGGCTTCGCCATGTCGGAGGCGATCTTCGCGACCGACTTGTTCGGACCCGCACCAATCGTGCAGGCGAGGCCCTCCTTCTCCCGCACCGCGGCCTTGACCTTGGCGGCATAGGCCGCGACCTCATCGAACCCGTGGACCTTGGACGTCACGTCGAGGAAGGCCTCGTCGATGCTCACGTGCTCCAACACGTCCGCGAAGGACCGGAGGACCTCGATCACGCTCTCGGAGGCCGCCATGTAGAGATCGTAGTTGGGGCGGAGGAAGACGGCCTGCGGTTCCTTGTGCCAGGCCATGCTGATCGGCATCCCGCTCCGGATCCCGAGCTGTCGGGCCTCGTAGCTGGCCGCCATCACGACCCCGCGGCCCTTGCCTCCCTTCGGATCTGCGCCCACGATGACCGGCCTGCCGGCCAGCGCAGGATTCTCCCGCCTCTCCACGCTAACATAGAAGGCGTCCATGTCCACGTGGAAGATAGTCCGGGCCACGGACCGAGAAAGGCGCGGTCCTTGATTAGCATGATTCTCAGGCGGCCGAGATACCTGTTCCTTCCACTTGGGCCGCCATCCGCAAGGCAAGCCTTTCTGAAGACCGCGAAATGTGCTGACTGTCATCACCCGGCGCCGATCTCCGGACACCAAGGACGAGAAACGAGAAGCATGCGGGTGAGACCTCGCAATTATAGGTCGCGGGAACCTCTCGGTACCAAGATGACATTGGCGAACGGCCGGGCTGGAGTGCGAATTCTCGTGATTGCCGGAACCGGCGGGGTCTGTGCCGAATATGCGTGGATCCGTTACGGCATCCTTTCGGGTCTCATGGGATCGGCAAGTTGGGATCTGGCACTCGCGGAGATCGCGGTTACGGTTGTCTTTTATGGAATGCTCTTTGGCCTCGCGGCCGCCGTGACTTGGTACCCCGCCCTGATGATAGCCCCAATTCGGCGTCGGCCCGAAACCCCTCGGCGGAGATGGATTAGGAGTCATTCGGCCGCGATTTGGATGATTCTGATCGTCCTTTTGTCGGTCACGTTCGTCCTGCAACAGCTGTACCTGTTCGCGATTGGACTGTTTTCCTCACGGTATGCCGTCTCGTCACTGCTTCACTTGTACCCAATCCTGGCCCTGTATGTCGCGGCATTCACTTTCGATCGAGAGGCCCGGGCCGCGAACCCATCCTCGATGGGCGATGACGAGTTGGCCGTCCGGAGTCCATGAATCACTGCACGCAGAACTCGTTGCCTTCGGGGTCCTGCAGGACGACCCAGTACTCGTCCGGTTCCCCCTCGGACCGCGGGGGCTCGTCCCACACTTTCTGCTTGGTCGCGCCCAGACCCAGAAGCCGGTCGACCTCCTTGTCGACCTGTAATCTCCGTGTCTTCGGCGACGCAGCGTACCCGCCGCTGACGTTCAGGTCCAAGTGAAGGCGATTCTTCCCCGGCTTCGGCGTGTCCATCTGTTGAAAGAAGATCCGGGGTCCCCGACCCTCCGGATCAACGATCGCGCTCGTGGAATTCCATTCGTCCTCGGGCACCTTCCACGCCCTCAGGGCGGCCTCCCATGTCGCGAATCCGGCCGGCGGGTCTTGCACCTTGTAATGGAGGGCCTCTTTCCAGAACAGGGCGAGGCGGTCCGGATCCGCGCAGTCGAACACGACCTGGGTTTTCGTTGCTGCCAAGAAAGCACCAAAGCGCAGAAGCCCGGTTCGCCTCTTCATCTTAGCGCCTCGTGTATCGAGGGCCCCTCCTCGTCGCACTTCTCGTGGTGTGCCTGGCGGCCTTGGCCAGCGGTCTCGCCACAACGGCAGGCGACCCGGGCGGCTCGGTGACGTCCGAGTCCTTGGCGGGTGCCCCGGTCGGCCCCATGGACGCCGACCTCTCGCTTACGATCATCGCGAACGTCTCCGTCGCGGACCCTGGCGACTCCGTGCTGCTCTACGCCACGGCCCGGAATCTGGGCAATGAGACGGCGACGAACGTGACTCTCGAGGCCCCCTTGGATTTGAATTCAACGTACATCTGGTCTTTCCCCAACGCAACGTACGATCCACTCAACCGGACCCTTCGTTGGACCGTGGCGAGTCTCGCGGTAGGCGCCCGCACGGATATCTTCTGGACGACCCGCATCACGGTCGGAACCGCCGACAACACAACGATTCGGCATCCTTTCCGCGCCTCGTACGAGAACGCGTCCGGAGCACCGCTTCCGCCGGAAGAGGTCGTGACCACAGTCCGAGTGCGCTCCCCGGTGTTCGACCCTCAGATCCTGCCTCTCCCGGTCTCCGCAGAACGCGGGGCCCCCGTGGTCGCGAAACTCTACGCGAACAACACAGGATCGGCGACCGCCCTCCGAGCATGGTCCAACTGGACCTTGGGCGGACATTTCCGATTCGCGTACCTCGAGGAAGCCTTCCCCGTGACGAATGTGTCGGATGGTTTCCACGTCACGTTATCGAACCTGGCGCCCGGGCCCCACGCCCTCACCGCCCACCTTGTCGTGCTCCGCGGCCTTGACGACGGTCTCTCGATGGGCGTCCAGTCCCAATGGACGGCGACGGACGGAAACGGAAATCGGCTCGTCCCGTCGACGACCGGGACCTCAGTGGAACTCCTCGCCCCATCCTTCACCCTAGACATGAACACGTCGGCCCGCAGCGTGAACACATCGTCGCGGTTCGTCCTCACGGTGACGGTGCGCAACACGGGACGCGCGTCGGGGATCAGCTGGCTCAACACGACCCTCCCGTCGGGAGCGACCTTCGTCTCGGACAATGCGCCGTTCCCCCGTGTCAACCAAGGGAAACGATACTCTTGGACCCTCCCCTCGGTGTCCCCGGGCGGTGTGGTGGTCGTAGGAATCACCTTTGAATCGGGGTCCGATCCCCAGGTCGACAGCTTCGTGTTCACGCTCGAATTCACGGACGGCAAGGGAAGCCCCCCGAGGAGCGTACCGGGTCCACGGATCGATGTCGAATTCGTAGGAGGTCCGACCTCTTCTGCGCCCCCGACCCCGTCCGTTCCGGGCGAATGGCTCATCTGGGGCATTGTGGCCGCGGCGGCCGGAGGGCTTGCGGCCTCCTTCCTCTTGTGGCGGCAGCACCGCGCCTCGGACCTGCAGGTCGAGGACGTGTTCGTCGCGGACATGGGCGGGCATCTCCTCGCCCACCGGTCCTCGGGTCTCGTGGCCTATGAGGACGAAGACATCTTGATTGGGATGTTCAAGGTCATTCAAGACTTCGTCCACGACTCCTTTGCGAGGGGCACCAACGACATGATGAAGTCCATGGAGTTCGGCGAACGCAAGATCATCATCGAGCGAGGGAACTTTCACTTCATCTCCGTGGTCTACCGCGGGAGGGATCGAGGATCTCTCGCGGAGCGCGTCAAGAAGGTGTCGCGGCTCATCGACCACCGCTTCGGCCAGGCCCTCGAGAACTGGTCGGGCGACCTCGACGAGCTACGGGGGCTGGCGACGCTCCTTCCCCAAGTGTGGAAGCACCAACCGCGTCCGCGGCCGCCCGCCCGGGTCGGTACCAACTCTCGATCTGCACCCTCCGACGTCGAGGGGTCCGATGCGAAGGCGGATGGTCCCGCTGACTCCGGCGGCAGCGGGGTGGCGGTCCAGCCGCCCAAGTGAAGCCACGCCGACCGCAGACTCGTGGGCCGGTCACGGATCTAACGGAACTCGCCCAAGCTCTTTTGACTGGAGGGACCGCCCGCTTTCGACGGGAACTCGTACTCCATCATCCCCGCGAGGCGGCGGAACTCGTTCACGCTGCCGGGCCCGAAGCCTGCGTAGTGGTTGTTGAAGAACACGAGGGCGCCCTTGACCGAGTCGGAAGCCCCGTCGAGTTCCTTGTACCACTCCCGCATCTCCGCGGACTTGTCTTTCTGCGTCTCCTTGAACTCCGTGATCTCGCGGTCCCCGACCATCCGCAGGTACACGTAGTCGGCAGTCACATCGGAAGGGCTCTTCAGGTACTGGTTCTCCGTCCACACCATCGCGACGTTCCGATCCCGCAAGAGCGCGTAGACGTCGTCGCGGAACCACGACTTGTGGCGGAACTCAATCGCGTGCGGGTACTTCATCTCGAACGCCTTGACGAAGTCCTGCATGAGGGCCCAGTGGGAATCGAACTTGATCGACGGCGGCAGCTGGGCGACCAATGGCCCGCACTTCTCCTTCAGTTCCTTGGCCGATGCATAGAACCAGCCGAGGTTCTCCGCGACGCCCTTGAGCTTTCTCTCATGGGTGATCCGTCGCGGCATCTTCATCGTGAACAGGAACTTGGGTGGCGTGGACTTGTACCATCCCTTCGTCGTCGCGGGGCCGGGGTTCCGATAGAACGACGAGTCCACCTCGACGGCGTCGAAGACGCTGGAATAGAGTTTCAGATAGTCCGACTTCGCCGTGTCCTTCGGATAGAAGCC
>VBMR01000063.1 GCA_005878325.1 Methanobacteriota archaeon
ACTGGATCGCCACTATGGCATTCCTGCGCCTTGCGAGCTAAAGGCGACGACCTCAATCTCCACGAGGTACTCCGGACGGGCGAGGTGAGCTTCGAGCGTCGAACGCGCGGGATAGTCTGGAGCGAATGCGGCTCGGTAGACTTCGTTCATCTCCTCAAACCCGCGGATGTCGGAGAGGAAGACGGTCGCCTTGACGACGTCCTTGAGGCCGCAGCCCACTTTCGACAGCTTGGCCTCAATGTGGGCGAGGACGTTCTGGGTCTGGGCTCGGAATCCCGACGGCGTCGTGCCGGTCTTCGGATCGGTGCCGACCTGTCCGGAGACGAAGACGAACGGACCTGCGACGACGGCGCCGGAAAAGGGGGATTTCCCGGGTGCGGGTGGGTCGATTCGCTGAATCATGGTCTCGGGGACCGCTAAGATCTGGAGGGGAATAAACATCTCGCCGCGCGGCTGTGCCCTCGTGGAATCCTGGACTAGGGCGTCACCGGCCCACCCTGATTCCAAACGTTTATTTGTTAAAACCCTCCTTTTCTCCCGGCGTCCCGGCAAGGGGCCAGGACACGAGGGGGAGGACCGTGCGGAAGACTCTGATTTACAGCGTGATTGCGGTCGTAGTTGTAATTATCATCGCGGGTGGCGCGACGCTTTACCTATCCCAGCGAGGATCCCAAGGTCCCGAGTCAAGATTGGTCATCTACAGCACCTTGGACAGTCCAAGCGCCTCGCTGCTCTTGGCCGCGTTCCAGTTGAAGTATCCGTCTGTGGAGGTCACATATCTGGACAAAGGCAGCTCGGAGATTTTCACAACATACCAGAGCGAACGGGCCAGCAACTCACCCACTGCCGATATCCTCTGGTCATCGGGGGCCGATCTGCAGTATACCCTTTTGAAGAACTACGGCGCGGTTCCGTACCGGGTCGCGAACTATGACTCCCTCCCGGACAGCGCAAAATATCAAACCCTCGCATATGTCACGAGCTACGCTCTCGTTGCCCCCGTCTTCAGCAGGCAAAAGATCCCCCTCGCAGACCAACCCAAGTCGTTGGCCGACACCATAACTCTGCTGGCAAATTCGAGCCTCTTCCCGGCCGGGAGCAAGAGCGTGGGCACGTTCGATGTCTCGAGCAGCGGATTCGGCTTGACCTTCACCTACTACCTGAACAAAACTCACCCGACCTTGCTTCAGCAGCAGCTCAACACTGCAAGCGCAGTCCAACCGCTCGCTTTCGCCTCGACCGGGCCGATGTTAGACCGGGTGAAGACCGGGGAATTTGGTCTCGTCACTAATATGATCGCGAACTACGCTTTCCGGGACGGCGCGGCCGACAATCGAATCGGCGCGTTCATCCCCAGCGATGTGGTCGTGCTAGTCCCGCGGACGATGTTCATCACGAAGGAAGCGGCGCACCCCGCCGCGGCGAAAGCGTTTCTGGACTTCATCCTCTCGCGTGAAGGACAACTGAATCTGGCGGGCGCAGCCGAGGTGACGCTCACTCCGAACGTCCGGTATCCTCAGCTCTCCGTGGACGCCATCCGCGGGAACACGACCGATCTCGTCATCGTCAAACTCGGGGATAGCTATCTGGACGAGTTACTGGACACAGGGACTCGGACTCAATTCATTGCGCAATGGAAAGCGTGGCTGAATCTGCCTTAGGGACCTAGGGGGCACCGGGGCTGCTGGATCGGGGGCTCAGGGCCCTCGGCGTGATTTTCGCAGCCCTTTCCATAGCCGTCCTGGTCGTCATGGTGTATCAGTCTGTCATCAATCGACCTTTCTACGAGGCCAATCCCCAACTCACCCTTGTCGGCTATGATCGGGTTTTCGCCGACCCCGATTTTCTCCTGGCACTCGTGAATTCCAACATCGTCGCACTCCTCACGCTACTCGCAATCCCGATCGGGTTGTATGCCGCGGTGGTGCTTCAGAAGCTGGACGTCCCGCTCATCCGGCGAGTGCTGGAACCCCTCATCTTCAGTTCGATGTTCGTCTCTCCCATCCTCTGGGGATTTGGATGGCTTTACATGTATGGGCCCGGCGGCTTTGCGCCGAGGCTCTGGGGGGATCTGTACGGCATTGTGCCCGTGGGGATCATTTCCGCCCTGATCCACGTCCCCTACGTCTACGTGCTGGTCTCCACTGGGCTCCTCTCAATCGACTCGTCCTACGAGAATGCTGCGCGGGCCCAAGGCGCGGGGCCGCTCAGGACCACACTCAAGATCACACTCCCGTTAATCCGTCCAGCAATTTTCTTCTCGACCGTGGTGCTCTACATCTTGGGCATCGAACAATTCGGGATTCCAATCGTCTTGCTTTCGCCCACTAGCAGGAACGTGCTGACGACGTACATCTATCAAATCACCACGCGAAGCGTGAATCCCGACCTGTCCCAAGTGGCCGTCGTGGCATCGACCATGGTCTACTTGTCAATCACCCTGCTCCTTGTTCAACGCTACCTCTCGCTCCGATGGGTTCGGAGATACGCAGTTGTCTCGGGACGGACCCGAGGCTTCTCGCAAATCCATGTGAGGTGGTATGTGGCACTGCTCCTAATCGCACCCATTGTGGCGTACCTCGTCGTGACCATCCTGCTGCCCCTGGTCGCAATCATCTTCAGGTCCCTCTACGGATCGTTCGGTCAGGCGTCCCTCGAGGTCTACGAATTCGTCCTTCAGCAGAGCTACCTCAAGAACGCGATTGTCAACACGGTCCTGGTTGCTCTTCTGTCCGCGTCCATGGCCTCCGCTGTCTATTTCGCCTACGGATTTATCATGGTCCGGGGCCGAAGCAAAGCGGTCGCCGGCTTGATCGACATCGCCTCGACGGTTCCGAGGGCCATGCCCGGGCTTGTGGCCGGGTTGGCCTTCCTCTGGTTGTTTCTCTTCACGCCCTTACGTCCGATCCGGTACACCCTGGTCGGCCTCGCAATCGCCTACGTCGTGCTCTGGTCCGTCTTAGGGACCAGGATTATCCTCACCAACCTGATGCAGTTGTCGCCCGAGCTCGAGGAAGTCGGCCGGGCGCTGGGCGCTTCCAATAGCACGGTCCTGGCGAGAATCACCATCCCGCTCTTGAAACGGGCCATTGTGATTGCGTGGCTCATCGCGTTCATTTACGGAGTCCGGGACTATCAGGTCGCCGTGTTCCTGTCCACGGTTGACACGCAGGTGATTGGTTCGACAATCGTGCACCTCTTCAACTCCGGCGACCTCGGCGTCATCGCGGCGCTCTCGACCATATTGTTGGTCATCACGTTTGCGGCGTCCATGGTGGTGGTCAGGCTTGGCTGGAAGCCCTACGGAACGCAGGTGTGATCTCGGTGGACACAATCGTCGTTGAAAACCTCGGCAAACGCTTTGGCGAGACCCAGGCGCTCCGGGGGTCCAGCTTGACCATCCAGTCGGGAGAGATCTTCTCGATCGTGGGACCGAGCGGCAGCGGGAAGACGACACTCCTCCGATGCCTCCTGGGCCTGGAAACGCCGGAGGCCGGTTCCATATTCCTGGGCGAACAGGTGGTCTTCGATTCGGAGAAGGGAATCAACGTGCCGCCCGAGAAGAGGGGCGTCGGTTACGTCCCGCAGACATGGGCCCTGTGGCCCCACATGAAGGTCCGGGACAACATCGCCTTCGGCCTGAAGATTCGCGGCATGGAGAGGCCCGCGATTGAGGAACGGGTCGAGCGCATCGCGCAGGTCCTCCAGATCGGGCATCTGCTGGATCAATGGCCTTGGCAGCTGAGCGGCGGAGAACAGCAGAGGGTGGCGATCGCCCGTGCCCTGATCATCGAACCGCGGGTCCTGCTCCTGGACGAGCCCCTTTCCAACCTGGACCCGCGCTTGCGCGAGGACGCGAGGGTGTGGATGGCGAAGACGATCCGAGAACTGGGCGTCACGAGCATCTACGTGACCCACGACCACGAGGAAGCCCTGTCCTTCAGCGATCGGTTGGCCGTCCTCATCCTGGGAAGAATTCGTCGCGTCGGCACGCCCCACGAGGTCTACGACAACATGAACGATCCGGAGGTCGCGAGGCTCTTCGAGTTCAACATCTTGGCCGGAAAAACGGTCCGTGAGAAGGAGGGCTTGCTCGTCGAACTTGGTGGTGGACGCGTCAAGGTCATCGGCGATGCACCCCCGGGCCGGGAGGCAGAGGTCAGCTTCAGCCCATGGAATGTGACCCTGGGCCAAGGCACCGTGAAGGGCAAGATCGTTTCTTGGAAGTTCCTCGGCGGTTTCAATGAGTACTCGATCGAGGTTGGTGGAACGCTGATTCGCGCCCGGAGTCGGGAGCGCCATCAAGAGGGAGCCCTCGTCGACCTCGACATCGAGAACTGCGTGGTGCTCGGACCCCAAGAGCCGGAAGAAGCGACCGCCGCAGGGAGGGGCGCGGCCCGCAGAGCCACATGGCTGAAACGGGTCCTTCGATGGAAACCACGGTCCACTCCGGGCGAACCCCGAGTCCATCCGGAGAAAGGAAACGTGAGGTGACGGCTGGACCGAGCGACCGGCGCCATCATGTATTTGACCTCGGCTCGCACAAATGTTTGTCAAGGCTTCCCAGCCCGCAACTGTTATCGCCATGTTCCGGAGTTGACCCTGGGAGATTCATCCGATGGTCAACTTCATCCTCATATTCCTCGCCACCTTTGCGTTCGGCCTCCTCGTGGGACTGGGAGCGGGACTGAGCAAGAGCCCCGGGACCGGCAAGGCCTTTGTTTCGGGCCTGCTGGGCACCGGAGTGGTCTCGCAACTGCTCGTCCTATGGGGCATGACCGGTGACCTCGAGTCCGCCATGTGGGGGCTCCTCGGCTTCTCCGCGGGAGGAGTCATCGGCCTTGCCATTGGGCTCCTCGCTCGCGGAGGGACCGGTCTCCAGGCGAAGGGCTGAGCCTGAGCCGAGTCGGTCACCCTCACCGGAGATGGGCATGTCCCTGGATTGAGCCGCGGAGAGGCCTCTACGCTTTTGAGAACG
>VBMR01000021.1 GCA_005878325.1 Methanobacteriota archaeon
GATTCGTTCCCCCGCGCCCGCGATGAGATCGTCCGGCTCCTGACCGCAGAAGGCATCGGCTGCCGGCCCTCGTACCCGAAGCCCTTGTACCGACAGAAGGCTCTCGAGGATCTTCGAATCAACGGCCGGTGTCCCGTCGCGGAGGACGTCATCCCGCGGCTGTTCGAGCTGCCCGTCCATCCGGGCGTCGGCCTGGGCGACGTCGATCGGATTGTCGAGGCCGTCGAGCGAGTCGCGCGATCCTCTTGAATGGGCTGACACGCAAAGAGAGAAATCACGCTGACTCCATGGTCAGCCGTTATGCCAGATCCCTATCGCGACGCGTTTGCGAAGGCGTTGCACGACGCGAGCGAGCTCGAGCGGGACCAGAAGTGGGAGGCGGCGATCGAGGCGTATGCCCGATGGCTTGCGTCCCTTCCATCGAAACCCGCCGGCGAGCTCCGTGCGATGCGAGCCATCGTCCTCCTTCGGAAGGGGAACGCCCTCATGGAACTCCGTCGGTGGGATGGGGCCCGCACCGCCTTGGACGAGGCCCTGCACGACGCGAAGGCGAGTCGGGACCCCGCCATCGTCGCGCAGGCACTGCTCGCAGCCGGCGTCTTCTCCGCGAACCGAGACGACCGGGAGCGCGCCGAAGCATTCCTACTTGACGCCCTCGAGCGGTTCCATCAATCGGACGACCCCGCGGCCCGCCAGGGCCGGGGGTGGGCGTTCCTGAACCTCGCGACCCTGTACGGCAAGACGGGTCGCCTCGACCTTGCCTTCGTCACGTTCACGAAGGCCCAGGACGTCCTGGGGGCGGCGGAGGACTGGGCCGGTGTCGCCGCGGCATGGGAGGCCCAAGCCCAGCTCCGGCGGGCAATCCAGGATGAGGACCGCTGGCGGGAGGACCTCGGGGAGGCGATCCTGTTCTACGACCGAGCGAAGATGAAGGCGAAATCGGACCGCTTGCGGGCGCTGGTCGGAAAGCGCCTCGTGTGACGGCAGACGGTTCACGCTTTCGAATTGGGCGTCGGAAGGAGCCGGGTGAACGTCTCGGCCCGATCGCGGAATTTGACCCGACGATTCATATGCTTCCGGTCCTCTGCGGGGCTCCTCGTCATGGCCCAGACGATCGACATCCAGCAGCTTTGGAAGTCGTACGATGGACAACCCGCCCTGCAAGGCCTCTTCCTCGATGCGTTCGCGGGAGAGATCGTCGGCCTAATCGGGCCCAACGGCGCCGGCAAGACAACGACTCTGAAGATCCTCGTCGGCCTCCTGCGCCCAGATTACGGACTCGTACGCGTGAATGGCACCGACGTCCTCGCGGACCCGGTCACGTACAAGAAGGACATCGGCTATACGCCGGAGGCCCCGACGTTGCCGGAGTATCTCACGCCGACCGAGTTCCTGGGGTACGTCGGCCGCATCCGGAACCTCCCGCGGGACGGGATCGGGATCCGGACGTCGGAACTCCTCGCTGCACTGGATCTGACGCCCAAGGCCGATGAGACGATCGCTTCCCTGTCGAAGGGGATGAAGGCGAAGCTCGCTTTCGCGGCCGCGATCCTCCATGACCCGTCCGTCCTGATCCTGGACGAGCCCCTGATCGGAATCGATCCGGCGGGTCAGCACCTGTTGAAGGGACGCTTGGGGGAGATCGCTCGGGCGGGCGGCACGGTCCTTGTCTCGACCCACCAGCTCGACACTGCAGAGCGCCTCTGCCGTCGGGTGATCATCGTCCACCATGGCCGGAACGTCGCATCCGGCGACCTCGCATCGCTCCGCGAGCAGGCGCAGACCGGCGCGCAGGGGAGCTTGGAGGAGATCTTCCTTCGACTCACACAAGAGGCCGCGGTGCCGGAGATCGAGGCGCCGAAACGCCACAGCTGGTTCCGTCGAGGGTAGCCGATGGGCCGGACCCTCGCCCTGTTCACGTACAAGCTCCGCTTCTTCTTCGGGCCATCCCTCCGTGGCCGCTTCGGCCCCCTCTCGTACGCGGTCATGATCCTGATCTTCATCCCGTCCGGGTTCCTGGCCGGCCTCCAGCTCGGGAACACGCTGCAGACGGCCGAGCCGGCGACCGCGATCGGCTTGCTGAGCACGCCCCTCGCGGCCCTCTTGTCCTTCGGCCTCCTGTACTCCCTCGGAGCCGGAATCACCGCCCACGCGTCCGAGTTCGACTTCTTCTTCACCGCGGACGTGAAGCCGCGGGAATACCTGTTCGCGGATCTCGTGTTCCAGTTCGTCAGCCTGGTCGCGGTGGGCGGCCTCGCGGCTTCGGTCGCGGCGGTCGCGATCGTGCGCGCCCTCGGGTTGCCCTTGGGCACGGCGCTGCCACTGTTCGCGACCCTTGTCGCCTATGCGTTCTTCGTCCTCATGACGTCCCAAGTGCTCGTGGTCCTGCGCGTGCGACGTGGCCCTCGCTCTCGCCTACGTCGGAGGGATGGCGGCCGCCTGGGGGCCCCTGTCGAGCATCTACATCGTGCACGGCCTCCGGCCCACCCTGTCCGCGGGCTTCGGCCAGGTGGACCTCGGGTCCCGGATGGAGATGCAACGCCGCCTGACCGCGGGCCTCGGACTCGTGACGACCCACGTCCGCCTGCGGACGGACCGCGGCGGGGACACGAGCCTCATGGCCCGGCTCCATCTCGTCCGGATCTGGAGGGATGGGTCCATTCTGTTCGTCATCCTATTCGCGTGCATCGGGATCCTCCCCGCCGGCTTCGGCGTCTCGGCCGTCGGAAGCGCCTTGATCACCGTGACGCAGACCCTCACCTTCCTACTGGGCATCCTCGCGATGAACTGGGCCTTCTACGAACGGGACAACCTGTGGCTCGTCGTGACGGCCGCCCGTCCGCCGGGAGCGTACTTCCGGGGCCTGATGATCGCGCTCGCGACGATCGGCCTCGGGGCCACCGTGGTGTTCCTCGCTCTTGTCGCGGGGACCCGATCGTTCCTCTTGCCGATCGAGAGCCTCGCCCTTCCAATCGCCTCGCCCATCGCAGCGGCGTTCGTGGCGACGGCGGTCCTGACGCGGGTCAAGCTCCGACCCTCCGCATTCTCCTTTGCCGCCCTCGGCATCTTCTTCCTCGTGTCCGTCGGCGGCTTCCTCGGGGGCACCGCCGCACAGACCATCCTGTTCGCGATCCGGTTCGTCGGCACCTTCGCGCCCATCGCTCAGGCCGTCACCCTCCTGGCCTTCCTCCTCGGCCTCGCGGCCCTCGGGCTCTGGACCGTCACCCGGCTCGCGGCCTCTTTCCGCTACTAGGCGTCGCGGCGAATCCCCAAAACCTTCATAACCGGCGGCCCCCTCGGAGCGGCCCGCAGGGGAGGCGGTCGGTGGTCTCAGAGCCCATGACAGTACCGACACCGGAGTCCGTGCCGACGAAGACTCCACGGGCCGAAGACCGGATCGTCGTCGCACGACGCCTCGTGAAGACGTACGACAGCGGCGGGGTCGAGGTGCATGCGCTCCGCGGGGTGGACCTGGACATCCGGAAGGGCGAGATGGTCGCCGTCATGGGACCGTCCGGCTGCGGCAAGACGACCCTCCTGAACTGCCTCTCGGGCATCGACGACTTCACGTCTGGCGAAGTGTGGATCTCCGGACAACGTCTGTCGACCCTCAACGACAACGCGAAGACAGACTTCCGCGCAATGAAGATGGGATTCATCTTCCAGAACTACAACCTCCTGCCCGTCCTCCGGAGCGTGGAGAACGTCGAGCTGCCCCTCCTCGTGCGGGGCGTCGAACCGAAGCTCGCACGGACCAAGGCCCAAGAGGCCCTCACGGCGGTCGGGCTCGTCGAAGTCCCGCTGAAGAAGCCCGCGGAACTGAGCGGCGGACAGCAACAGCGCGTCGCGATCGCCCGCGCCCTGGTGAACGAACCGGACATCGTCTTCGCGGACGAGCCGACCGGCAACCTGGACTCGGAGACGTCCCAGGAAGTCGTCGACCTGATGAAGCGTCTGCACCGAGAAAAGGGACTCACGTTCATCATCGTCACGCATGACCGGTCCGTTGGGAACCAGACGGAGCGTGTGATCCTGATGCGGAACGGCATGATCCTGAAGTCGGTCCGACCGAAGGCCGAGTGAGGCCGCCGAATGGACACCGACCTCATCCTCGTCATCCTCGTGACGGCCGCGTCCCTCGCCGTCGTTGGATGGGCGGGTCGGAAACGGTTCCCGCTTCGGATTGGAGTCGGGAATTTCTTCCGTCGGAAGACGCAAGTCGCAATCGTCGTCACGGGCCTGCTAATCGGCACGGCCATCGTCACGTCGTCCTTCGTCATCCAGACGACGTTCGGCTACACGATCCGGAGCGCCGTGTTCCGCTCCCTCGACGCGATCGACGAGACGATCTTCGTCGCGGCTGTGGACGGCACCCACCGGCCCTTTTCGGATCAAGTGTTCCGCGGCCTCCAAGGGAACCTCAGTGCGATGCGGGACGTGCTCGGCCTCGCCCCGCGGTACATGACCGGTGGGGCGGTCATCGACCAAAATTCCCAGCTCTTCGAACCGACCGCACAGATCATCGGCTTCGATCCCACCTGGGACCTCGGATCGTTCGTCCGGATGGATGGGACGCGTTGGAACGGGAGCGGGACCGCCGCCACGGAAGGGATCATCAACCAAGCGCTCGCAAAGGCGACAGAGGCCAAGGTCGGGGACTCCCTCGCGGCGCAGATGGGGGGTCCGAGCGGGCCTGCGACCCTGCTCATCACGGTCAAGGAAATCGTCCAGGACAAGGAACGTGGAGCGTGGGACGACGACCAAAACCTGTTCGTTCCCTTGGGGACTCTCCAAGCGACTCTCGGAATCCCGGGCCTCATCAACACGATTATCGTGGCGAACCTCGGGGGCGTGACCGAAGGCTACTTGCGATCGGACGCGGTCGCCGCGGAGATCGAGCCGTTTCTCCCGACCTCGCCGTCCTTCACCATTTCTAAGCTCAAGGCAGAGACGATTCAGTCCGCGACGGAGGACGTGGACCGTCTCGCGCAGGTGTTCGTCCTGCTCAGTTTCTTCACCGTCGTCGCGGGCATCCTCCTGATCGTCAACATCTTCGTGATGCTCGCGGAGGAGCGGAAAGGGGAGATGGGCGTCGCGCGGGCGCTCGGGATGCGGCGGACGAACCTCATGCAGAGTTTCGTGTCCGAGGGGTTGCTGTATGCCCTGATGTCCTCGTTCGTCGGAACTCTCACGGGCCTCCTCGTGGCGGCTGTGATCCTGTGGGGCTTCTCCCAGGTCTTCCCATCCGGCTTCGGAGGGTCGGCGTTCCAGCTCGCATGGACCCCCTCGGACCTGATCAACGGATTCTCGATTGGCTTCCTCATCACAATGGCGACGATCGGACTCGCTTCCTTGCGGGTCTCCAAGCTGAATATCGTCCGGGCGATCCGCGACATCCCGGAACCCGTGGCGCGCCGTTCGACCCGCCGGCAGGTGGCCCTCGGGGCCGGCCTCGCGGCCCTCGGCGTGATCGCCACGCTCGCGGCCCTCGCGACCCGGAACCTCCACCTGCAAGACCTCGGTCCGTCCGCTTCCGTCCTCGGCCTCGCAATCCTCACGATGCGGGTCGTGCCACCGCGAGTCGTTTTCACGGGAGCCGGGGTCGTCATCCTCGCCTGGGTCCTCAGCCCCTGGAAGTTCTTCGGCACGGCGAGCGCGGACATCACCCTGTTCATCGTCCTCGGGCTGCTCCTGATCCTGGGCGGCCTGCTGATCGTCCTGTTCAACAGCGACACGGTCCTCGCCCTCGCGACCCGTGTCGTCCGTGGCCGGACCTGGAGGCCCGTCGTGCGGACGGCGATCGCATACCCGATGAACAAGAAGTTCCGGACCGGGGTCACGCTCGCGAGCATCGCCCTCGTGATGTTCACGATCGCGACGATGTCCTGCATCCAAGCGATCGTGGGCTCGTCGATCACGCAGACGAGCGTCCGTGAGAGCGGGGGGTTCGACCTTGTGGCAAACTCCGTCGTGCCGATACCGCAGTGGGATTCCGCCTTCTCAGAATACAAGAACGTCACCGATTCCGCGAACTTCACGGACAATGTCCACGGGCTGCCGCGGGCCCCCCGAGTCGCAATCTCCCGGAGTCCTGGGGTCGCGGCCCCCCTCCTCAACAGCTCGCTCATCGGAGTGCCGTCCGGCTGGACGCCTCCCTTCTCGATGCAGGCCCGTGATTCCGCCTATCCGGATGATCGGGCCGCCTGGTCTGCGATCGAAGACGATCCCGGCCTTGCGATCCTCGACGGCACCGTCGTCCCGAACGACTTCGGCCCGAACTTCGGGACGTTCACAGCCCACGTCGGGGATGTGTTCCACTATCGGAATGCCACGAGCACGATCCGGTCCGTCCGGATCATTGGCATCCTATACGAGCAGTTCGCTCAGGGCCTATGGGTCTCGGCCGCCACGGTGAAGTCCGACTTTGGCATCGAGGCGTCGAGCCTTTTCTATTTCGATGTCACGACCGGCGTCGATGTGACCCGGGCGGGCCATGATCTCGAGCGTCACTTCATCGCGTACCAACTGATCACGGTCAACATCCAGGCGCTCCTCGACGCGATCCTCGAGACGACGATGGGCGTGTTCAACCTCCTCCAAGCCTACCTCGCCCTCGGCCTGATCGTCGGCATCGCCGGACTAGGGGTGATCACGATGCGGAACGTCGTGGAACGACGTCAGGAGACGGGAGCGCTCCGGGCCCTCGGCTTCCGCAAGTCCATGATCCTCCGCTCCTTCTTGTTCGAGCTCTCCTTCATCGCCCTCACCGGAATCACGATGGGGAGCGCCCTGGGCATCGCCCTTTCCTACGACCTGTTCTTGCGGTTCTTCGCGGGTCAGGCGTCCTTTGTGATCCCCTGGGGTCGACTCGCCCTCCTTGCGGGAATCGCGCTCCTCGGTTCCATCCTTGCGACCGCGAGCCCGGCGATCCGAGCTTCCAAGATGCCTCCCGCGGAGGCGTTGCGGTCCTTCGAATAATCGAGACGTCCTCAATACACGGCTTTCGTCTGGCGGCGATCGAGGACGAGCTGCCGGTACTGCTCCGGCTTGTGATCGAACTTCAGCTGGCACTCTTCGCTGCAGAAG
>VBMR01000022.1 GCA_005878325.1 Methanobacteriota archaeon
CAGGACCTGGGCCCGCCCGCCTCCCGTCGCGCCGCCTTTCGTCCCGAAGACCGGCCCGAGGGACGGCTCGCGGACGGCGACGATCCCCTTCGTGCCGAGGCGGTTCAGGGCCTGGCCGAGGCCGACCGTGGTCAGCGTCTTTCCCTCCCCGTAGCGGGTCGGGGTCGTGCCGGTGACGAGGACGAACTTGCCTTGCCGACCCTTTCGGACTCGATCGACCGCCGCGAGCTTGACTTTCGCGACGAAGTCGCTCTTCAGGACGAGGTCGTCCCTCGACAGGCCGAGGTCCTTCGCATCCCCACGCGGCCCGCGGTTCATTGAAACGAACCCCAAACCTCATGGCCCTGTTTCACATCGCGCCCCTTTGAGGGAGTCGCATGTCGAGCAACGGGACCGTCCTCGGTCTGTTCGGTCTACATCTCGGTATCCTCGGGCTGATTATCGCGGTGAGCGCACCCTACGCGCTCCTCGCGGCGGTGTTTTTTTGGGCGCTCGGGTTGATCTTCTTCTGCCTGGCCGCCTATCTTGAGACCAAGCAACCCGCTTGATTCCGACAACGGCCCCGCGAGGGATCGACCTTTCACTTCATCAGGAGTGCGCCGCGGATCTCCTGAAGCCGTTTCATCGGCCCGAAATCGAGGAGGCCTTCCTTCTCGTCCACGCCAATCACGCGGGCGTCGTCGATTGGGGTGCGGTTCAGGATCGGCGAGAGGTACGGATACGAGGACACGTCCACTCCGAGAGCGAGGGGACTGAAGGCGGGCAGGACGACCAACCCGTCCGTGACGAGAAACGCGGGCACACTGACCGTTGCGCCGAGGTCGTCTTTCAGCTTGACGGCGGGATGCTCGTGGCCCATGATGATCGCATGGAGCGTCGACACCTCCTCGTGTCCGTGGACGATCGTGTATCCTCCGATGTCCGCGCGGTTGTCGAGCGGGAGGCGCAGGTCCCCGAGGATCGTCGCGAGATAGTTGTCGTGGTTGCCGCGGACCAGGACCGGAGTCACTCGGTCCTTCAGGAACCGCAGGACCTGTTTCACCTCGACCCATTCGTCCACGAGGTTCTTGGAAAACTCGTGCTTGAAGTCTCCCGCGATCACGACGCGTTCCGCCTTGTTGCGGTCCAGCATTTTCCCGAGGCGCTCGAGGATCACGCGCCTCTGGAATCGCGGGATCGAGACGCCCTGCTCCGCGAGGGCTCCTTCGAAGCCGAGATGGAGGTCCGAGATCACCAAGGTCCGTTCGTCCCGGAGGAGGAGGGCGAAATCGCGGGTCGCCTCGAGGCCATGAGCCACCTCGATCCGATCCATCGGTCCGGATAGCCCCGGCGAATGGAATAAGGTTGAGGCCGAAGGAATGCAGCCGATTCATTGGTCTTTATGTTCCCTACCCAACGTGTATTCCGACGTGGACAGAGAGGACCTGTCGTCGCGGCGCCTCATCATCGCAGCGGTCGGGGTCGTCTTCGGACTCCTGTTCGGCGTCGTGCTCGGGGTCACGTTCCGCTGGTACCCGTACTTCTGGCAATGGCTCGCCTACCACAACGGTCTCATCGTGGCCGTCCTGATCTACCTGATGCTGCCCTCCCGCGAAGGGCTGCCTCTGGAAGAGCCCGTGGAGAAGGTGGACGTCGCGCCGCCGCCTCGAATCGTCTCGGGCTCCCGGATCGTCGTGCGACGGCTGGGCGAGACGTGGGTGGCCAATCGAACCGCCCTCCTGCATCGTGCGAACGGAAAGAAGAAGGAATGAAAAAACGGGAGCTCCGCGCCAGCCGCGCGACCGCGTGGAGCTCGAACGGAAAAAGGTTCGAACGCTCTGACTGCCGTTCTACTCAGAACCGTCGCGGCCGGCGCTTTGCGAAACAATCTCGGCAGTAGACAGGTCTCGCAGGGTCCGGTTTGAACGGAACCTGCGTGGCTTGGCCACAATCCGAACAGACCGCGTCATACATCTGACGCGGGCCGCGGTCGTAGCCGCCGCCACCGCCACCTCGTCTGCCGCCTCTGTCTTCGTCCATTTACTACCTACTATCCGGACCGTCTTCGGCCCGGATGGACGGCTTACGGGGACTCCGCCTATTAAAGGTGCGCCCTCGGGGCTCGGTTCCTAGACCCACGCCATGGGCGTCCGCCCATCCCGGATGACCTCGGTCAGGCCCGGAGGGCCGCGATCGAGTCCCGTTGCCGCCGCAAGGCGCGTCGGAGGTCGTCCGAGGCGGCCGCGAAGTACGCCTCCGTCGCCAGAGCCAGACGATGGGAGGTTTCCGCGGCCCGCCGCGGGCCCATGTAGACGTACACCTGGCGGGACCGGCCCCCCCGGACCTCGTAGCGCCAGAAGTAGACGTATTCCTGCCCCTTCACTTCCTTGACCCGGAAGCCACAACCGACCTGCATGTCAGAGGGAATGAGTTACCCATACCTAAGGGTAACCACGGGGTGAGCGAACCGGTCGACCGGAGGGGTCTGTGGATTTCCCACCTCGGATTCAAGAACGCACCTCCCCATGCGGGAGCGATGGTGGCCTGTCCGACCTGTGACGCACCGATGGAAGACGGATTCCTCGGGGCCCAGAATTGGCCGTCCGGGATCCAGTGGTTCCGATCGAAGGGATTTTTCGGCGTCCGCGGGGAGCCGGTGGGGGAGAATGACCGCACCCAGATGTCGTGGCTCGCGGCGTCCCGCTGTCCGCGTTGCCGCCAGATCCTCGCATCCTATTGAGAACCTGATATAGCCCTCCCGTCTATCCGCCGCGGGATGCACATCGCCGTCCTCGCGGACGTCCATGCGAACCTGCCCGCCCTCGAGGCGGTGCTCGCGGACGTCGACCGCGCGGCCCCCGCGGGCATCTGGGTGGCCGGCGACCTCGTCGGATACAACCCGTGGCCGAACGAGGTCCTCCAGATCCTGCGGGACCGGGGGGTGCGGGCGATCCGCGGGAACCACGACCGGGCCGCGGTGAGCGGGGACCTCCACTGGTTCAACGAGCTCGCCGCCCAGGCGCTCCGGTGGACGCGCATCCAGCTCACCCCGGCGAGCGTCGGGTATCTGAAGGACCTCGAGGACCGCACCCGCGCCACGATGCCCGAAGGCCTCGTCGCGATGTACCACGGCAGTCCGCGGAACGATGACGAGTACGTCTTCCCCGATACCGCGGATGAGGGCCTCGTGCGGCAGGCCGCGGCGCCCTACGTGGTCCTGGGCCACACCCACCTGCCCATGGTGCGGCGTTTCCGGTCCGGACTCGTGGTGAATCCGGGGAGCGTCGGGCAGCCGCGGGACGGGGATCCGAGGGCCGCCTGGGGCATCTTAGACCTGACCCGAAGCACGTTCCTCGTTCGACGCGTGCCCTACGACATCGATGGGGTCGCGATGGCGATCCGGCGGGCGGGTCTCCCGACGGAACTCGCGGACCGACTCTACGCCGGCGTCTGACCGAGCTGCGGCCGTCTCCTTCAGCGGTTCCTGAACCATCGGCGGAGGGGCAGGGCCAGAAGGCCGACGGGCAGGATGCTCAGGAGGAAGGCGAGGTAGATCCAGGCGGCCGGTGTGCTCCAGTTCACGGTCCCGGAATACCGTGCGAGCGCGATGAGCTCCAGCGCCGCGAAGGCCGTGTAGCCGCCGGCGAGCGGCCCGATGCGAGATGCGTCGTTCTCCCGGTTCGCGTGGATCGCGGCGAACCCGATTCCGATGAGCCACGCTCCCACCGCGCGGGCGGTCAACGTCGTGAGGGCCCAAGGCCACAACGGCCCGACGACGGAAGGCAGGAGGAACAGGCCCGCGCCGAAGACGAGCATCCCGCCGCCCTGCGCCAGGACCACGATGCGCATCCAGAGGGGCTCGGGAGATCCGCGGGGCGGGTCCCCTCCCGGTGCACGGAGCTGCATCCATCCGACGAGGAGCATCGCGACGGGCACGCCCGCATAGATCGCAAGCCAGAACCAGGCGGCCCCTCGCGCGCTGACGAGCGGATCCGAGAAATGGAAGCGGTCCGCATGCAGGAGGGTCGCGACGAGCGTGAGGGTCGTGAAGAGCCAGATCGCGGGCACCGCCACGCGGGCCTTCGCCCAGACCGTCTGGCGGGCGGCGATGAGTTCCACGGGGACCGCGGCCCAATACGCCGCACCCAGAAAGGCCGCGGTAAGAGGCGGATTGATCGTCCATGCGAAGAAGGTCTGCGTTTGCTCCGTGAGGATCGTGAGCTGGAGGCCCGCGAGGAAGACGAGGGAGCTCGCCGCGTACAGGAGCCATCGCATCGGCGGGATCACAGGCCGTACACCGGCGGCCGAATCCTCCTCCCCCATGCCGGTCGGCGATGTCGAACCGCTCTATGAGGATTCTTCTCGGGACGTTCGTCGCACGAGGAATTCGGACCCGCCGACTAGCTCGTCTTCTGCATGCGGACTTCCAGAACCCCAGGGCCGATCGAGTCCAAGCCCTGGATCTAGCCGCCGAGCATCGAGAACATACTCGCGAGAACCACCACGACCGAAAGGCAGATTCCGGAAAACACGGCGCCGATGCTGAGGAAGTTTCGAAGTCGTTCGGGCCCCCGGTGGCCGCGGGAAGCCCAGACGAATCCGAGAAGGTTTGCCACGTTCAGTCCAAACACGGCCGGCATGACAACGAGCGTGGCGGTCGGAAAGGAGACAAACAACGGACCCGAAAGCGCCGCAATGAGGAAGGCGGCGGAAAGAATCGGGACGATGATTCCCGCGAATGCTACGGCCCAGTGAGCCGGCCGCATGACCGGGCGGTTCGTCAACATGCTGATCGGCTCATCATAGGAATACGATTGAGAAAAGGCTGCCGCTTGGTTGCGCTCCACCGACATCCCTCGCCCCATGTGCGGTCGTCATGCTCGACGGCCTCGCGGTCTGCTTCTGGCGGTGGCCGAACCGCCGTCTAGCCTCCGATTACTGCCGGTCCGTGTCCGTCTTCAGATCGACGCTCGAGAAGCCACGGCCGCCCGTCCCGACGATCGCGATGACGCTGCCCGCGCCCTTCGTGAACGTCCCGTCCGCGTCTGCGATGCATTCCGGGAAGTAGAACCCGCTGCTCCGGGGCGCACACCGCAACTGCTTCGTCCGCTGGTACGAGTGCTGGTCCCCGTGGAGGATCAGGTCCACCTTCTTGAGGAGCAGGGCATCGAAGATGTCCTGGGTCAGGGGGCACGTCGTGCCGACGAGGCCGATGCACGGCCGGTGGGCCGACACGATGACCCAGCGGATCCCGGCGGCGCGTGCGCTGTCGATCGCCTTGACCGTCCACTGGTAATGCGTGTCGTTGATGGCGTACCGCCACCGGGCCTCCGGGAGGTACATCATGTCCGGGGAAATCTGGATGAACCGGGCCAAGGACGCGCCCGCCGGGACGTCGAAATAGAACTCCTTTCCGTATTGGCCCGTGCTGCCCATCCTGTCCGGCAGGCACGCGGTGAAGTTGCCGATCCGCACCGGATCGTTGTCCTCATGGTCCGCGCCAAGGAGTTCGAAGGGGAATGAAGAACCCACGTAGGACTTCACGTACCCGCACCACGCGGCCTCGGTCCCGGCGACCGTGCTGTAGCTGAGGTCTCCGACCGCAAGGAAGAACGACAGGTTTGCTTTGTCCTTCTGGAGGGCCTGAAGGAGAACCTTTGACTGCGCCCCCGTCTCGTTCCATCCGATGTCCCCGGCGGCGGCGAACGTGAAGGTCGCGTCCGCCGCATTCACCTGCAGGTATGCCGGGAGGGCGAGGCTCGTCGCGAATACAAGCCCGAAGACACTCAAGGCAATCGCTGTCGCTCTCTTCATCGGTGGCACCCTCCCCTCCGAGGGAATCGTCCCGGAGGCTCGAGCTGTGCGTCGGGCCCGCGGCCAACGGCCGCACCGAGGACACCTCTCGCGCTCCTCAGGAACCCACTCTCGCAGCGTTACAGAATCGAAGTCCGCAACGATTCGGTAGCCACTCTTGCCGTGTAAGGAGGGAACGTCTCATAAGGGTGTATGAAGCGGGTCAAGCGGTATCGATTTCGATAACACGTTATGTTGGTTCTCGGGCCTCTTCATGGTCCTGCGCTTCGCGGAATGCGATCCATCGTCCGCCGGGCTGTCCCCGACGTCGAAAGACTCGTTTGTCACGAGACCGAAGATGGAGACGAGGCTTGCGACCCGTGGCCGGCGGTGACAGAGGGAGCGAAGGAAGTCCTCCGCCCGGCGGAAAAGATGCGATGGACCGGCTGGGATTTGAACCCAGGGCTTCCTGCTTGCAAAGCAGGCGATCTTCCGCTGATCTACCGGCCCGTCCCGCGTCCTCAGGGAGGTCGTCCGGATGAAACTTTCCGCCGGAGGTGTCCTTGTCGTCTTGAACCTGCTCGGCACCTCGGGCGTCCTCGCCCACGCCGATTAATATTCACCTGCAAAAATATTCCCGAGGGCGAGAATCGTTTTGGATAAGGGACAGAAGGCTGATGTACTCCCGCGACGCTTCTCAACACGAAAGGGTTGCGGCATGGTCCGGAGAGGGGCAGCCATTGCGCTCGCCGTCTTCCTGATTCTCCTGGGTGTGACGCTCCTCCCTCCCGCCGTCCGGTTTCTGTCTCCCGCTATCGTGGCCACAGGAGGCGACGGCCATGGCCCTCCGGCATCGGACATCCAGCCGCTCGGTGAGTTCACCGCGACCCAGGTCGTGGAGATCCAGTACACGACGTACCTGCACGGACGCCACGGCGGTGGCGGCAACCAGGACGATGGATTCGATGGCGTGGATGCGGAGGGGCTCGGCATCTCGGCGCTCGGAATGGTTCCCGAAGGGGTCGGCGCCCTCGCGGTCGATTGCGGTACCGCGAAGGATTGGACGGAGCTCTTCTACCGCACGACATCGGGGGGCGCGTGGGCCCTCTATGCGCCGCCGTGGAACCCGTGCGGCCACTGGATTGGGACGAAGGTCCCCGGTTCCGATCACGTCGTCAATGGCACGATCCCCTTCGATTCCCTCTTCACGGGGGGCGAAGGACCGTACCAATTCGCGACGGTCGCGGTCCACCACATCAACGAGCGGGAGCCGCTGCCGGATTCGGAGAAGGCCCGCACGGTCGTCGACTATCACGCGCCCGCCCTGTCCCTCGCGAGCCCTGTGGCCGACGCGTGGACGAACCAGGACCTCCTTCGATGGGCCGCTAAGGATGCGATCTCCGGGATCGCGGCCGTGACCCTGAGCCTCGACGGTTCGGTGCCGATGGACCTTCCCAGCGCGTCCGGCGAACAGGTCCTGGGGGTCGCGGAAGGGACCCATGCGATCCTCGTCGCCGCCACGGACCGCGCCGGGAACCGGGCGGAGGTCCCCGTGACGTTCCACTTTGATCCGACCGCCCCGACCCTGTCGATCACGTCCCCCGGCCCCGAGGCATACAATCGGACGACGGACGTGAATGTGACCTGGACCCTGCGGTCCGACGGCGCGCCTCTGACGACCCTCCGCCTCTCCGTCGATTCGGAGCCGCCCGTGGACCTCGCGACGGGTGCGACGTCGTACCTCCTGGCCGGCCTCGCGGAGCGCGGGCACGTGGTGAGCCTCCTCGCGATCGACGCCGCGGGGAACCTCGCGACGGACACGCGCTCCTTCGGCGTGGACGTGTCCCCGCCCACGGTGGCGGTCGTCGAGCCGAGCCGGCCGTTCGTGAACAGCCGGGACCTCCATCTCTACTGGATCGGATCCGATCCGGTCTCCGGGATCGACCACTTCGAACTGTCCCTAGACGGCACGATGGCCGTGTCGATCCCGGATGCCTCCGGCTTCGAGTTCCCGGCGATTTCGGAAGGCGCCCACTCGGTCCTCCTCCGGGCCTACGACCGCGCGGGGAATGTGGCGGAGACGAGCGTCTCCGTGACGATCGACCGCACGCCTCCTACGGTCTCAGTGGCGGAGCCCGTCAACGGCGAGACGGTGTACGGCCCCGTCGAAGTCGCCTGGACCGTCGACGACGATCGTTCCGGGATCGACTCGAACGAGACCTCCTTCGTCTACGACGAGATCGGGCCGGCCCCGGCTCGAGGGACGACGAAGGCGGTCGTGAGGCCGACGACGGCCGGTCCGCACTTTGCCCTCGTGCGGGTCTCGGACCGCGCCGGCAATCCCGCGGAGGCGGGCGTGTCCTTCACCTACGGGGGACCGAATCCGCCGGTTCTGCTCGGCGTCTCCGCGCTGGACTTCGGGATCCTGATGTTCGTCCTGGCGGCCATCGTCCTCGGCGCCGCGTATGTCGCGGTGCGCCGACGTCGTCGCATGCGGACCTCCTAGGACCGGCGGTTCGTCCGTTCGACAATCCTCCAGGATCGGAGCGGCTGAAGCCTTATCTGGCGTGCCTGGATGGCGGGATCGTGGAATCTTCCGTCGAACGGGGCGTCCGGGTCTTCGTGGGCCTCAGCTTGGTCCTCGGTGCGTTCGTCCTCCTCGCGGGCGCCATCCAATATGGCCCGTTCCGAACCGCGCCGTCGTGGGTCTCCCCCGCGGCCGGCCTCCTCGCGGTCGCCCTCGCCATCTTCACGGCCTTCGAGGAGCGAGGGCCCCGGTCCCCGATCGCGCCGGCCTCGGCCTGGATCGCCGCGGTCCTCGGGGCGATGGCCTGGGCCCACGGGGACGAAGCGGGCCACGCGTTCCTGGCGGGCTTCGCCCCGGCTGTCGCCTTGGCCGCCGGGGTCGGGATCTTGCGGCGCCACCTGTGGGCG
>VBMR01000023.1 GCA_005878325.1 Methanobacteriota archaeon
CAAGCTGGTAGGATTTCTTGCGGGCGGGAAGGCGAGCGCGTCCCCCGCCCAAACCAAGCTACCCCACGGACCCGCAAACCCGGAGAACCGACCCCTCCGTAAATAAGGTTCGGGGGACGAATCGGGTCAGCCGAACGGCAGGACTTCGTCGATCAGCTCGGCGTGGGAGAGGACCATCCGGCGGCAACAGTACCGCTTCAGGCCGAGCGAGTCGAGGACCCCCCGCGGGTCCTCCCCTTGGCGCGTCCTCTCGACGAACGCGGGGAAGGCACTGCCGACCACTTTGCCGCAGGTGAAACAGCGGACGGGGATGATCATGCGCTCACCGGTACGACTTCTGCCGCTTCTTCCGTGCGCCGCGGCCGAGCGGTTTCTTCGGCAACTTCCGGCGGGTGTCCGGGACGATCAACGTCCGGTCGTATTCCCGGAACAGGACCTCGAGGTCGTTGTCGTTCAGGTATTGTACCAAGCCGCGGGCGATGGCGGTGCGGACCGCATCCGCCTGCCCCATCACCCCGCCGCCCTGCACGTTCACATCGATGTCGATCGAGTCGATCTTCTTCCCGGCGAGCTTGAGGGGCTCGAGGATCTTCAGGCGGCCGAGCTCGAACGGATACATGTCCACCGGCACGCTGTTGATCCGCACGATGCCTCGCCCCTTCGTGAGGGTGGCCCGGGCGACGGCCGTTTTGCGCTTCCCGCTCGCGACGATGGCCTTCATCGGGCTCCCTCGAACTTGGACCCGAGCAGTCGGGAGATCTCGCCGAGGCTCACGTAGGGACCCTGCGGCGGCCGCTTCGCGACCTCGATCGTCTCCATGGGCTTCTCCTTGTAGTCCTCCGGGACGGACAGGTACACCCGAAGGCGCTTGAGGGCCGTCCGCCCGCGGGGCTGCTGGTAGGGCATCATCCGGGAGATCGTGCGGCGGAGGATCATGTCCGGCCGCCGCGGGTAATTCGGACCGATGCCGCGCATCCGGCTCGCGGTGCTGCCTCGATGGTGGCGCGCCCGGTACTCCTCGAACACCACGCTCTTCCGACCCGTGATGATCGCCTTCTCCGCGTTCAGGACCACAACTTCCTCGCCGTTCAGGAGTCGCTTCGCCAGGACGGACGCCAGACGACCGACGATATGCCCCGTCGCGTCCACGATGACCATGTTCATCCCATGATCCGGATGCCCGAGCCCTTCGGATTCTGGACCGCCAGCTCGAGGAGGCTCAGGGCCCGGCCGCCCGCGGCCTCGATCTTCTTCCGGGCCGCGGCGGAGGCGCGGAACGCGGCGATCGTGAGGGGCGTCGAGAGCTCCCCGGTCGCCAGGACCACTCCGGGAACGACGATCTGCTCCCCCTTGGCCGCGTAGCGGCTCAGCCGGGACAGGTTGACCTCCGACCAGTTCTTCCGCGACCGCTCCAGGCGGTCCGCGACGTCCCGCCAGATCGCGACGCCCGCCTCGCGGGATACCTCCCGGAGTTCCTGGACGACACGCTGAAGGGTAGGGTTCGCCTTGGAGGTCTTGGGCATGAAAACGGGCCCCGATGGGCACGCCAAAAGGCCTGACCGAAATAAACGTTTGCGTTGCCTTACCTGGTAATCGCGCGGCTTCCCAGGCGGTACGGCGACCGCCGAAGACGGACGTCGGGGCGGGCAAAACGGGCCCGTCGGGACGGGCCGCGGGCAAACCTATTAATATCAGGGCGTACAGAATAATAGTCGAACGGTGGCCCGGCCCGTTCGGTGAGCCCGTGATTCGTTTTGGTCCCTCAGGCATCCCTCTTTCCTGCAAAGGCCGAACCCTTCGGGACGGCATCGAGGACATCCACAACCTCGGCCTGACCGCCATGGAGGTCCAGCTCGTCCGAGTGAACCTGAACGAGCGCTATGCAGGGGACGAGGACGTCGGTCGCACGCCGCGGGACATCCCCGACGAGCTCGTCGTGCAGGTCGGTCGGAAGGAGGACCGGAAGGAGGTCCTGATCTCCGCCCTGGACACCAAGATCGAGAAGGGGGATGTGTTGTACAGCCTGGCCTCCGGCATCGCGCGGGACTACCACGAGCTCGAGGAACTCGGAACCCTCGCCCGCGAACTCGACATTGAACTTACCCTGCACACGCCCTATTACATGGACCTCGCGGATGCCGACGGCCTGGCGGAGAAGAGCGTCCAGAGTGTGATCTGGGGCGGCATGCTGGCCGAGGCGATGAACGCGCCGATCGTCATCACGCACCTCGGCATGTTCGGGGAGCTGGATCCGAAGGAAGCCCTGAATCGGATCGGGAAGAACCTCCGGACGATCCGGGACGCGTACAAGAAGGCGAAGATCCGGTCCCACCTGGGGATCGAGGCGAGCGGCCGCACGGAGGTCGTGGGGAGCCTGGACGAGCTCCTGAGCCTCGTGAAGAACGCGAAGGGCGTCCTCCCGGTGCTGAACTTCGCGCACGTGCACGCTCGCGGCTTCGGCCTGTTCAAGCGGCCGGAGGACTTCGATGACGTCCTTTCGAAGGTCGAGAAGGCGTCGGACGGCGGGCACATCCACGCCCACTTCAGCGGGGTCGAGCATGCGGACGGGAACGAGCTGCGGTACACCCCGATCAAGAAGGGGGACCTCCGGTTCGAGCCCCTCGCCGAGTGCCTTTTGAACGACGATTACGACCTGACGATCGTCTCGTCGTCGCCGCTCCTGGAGCACGACGCGATGTACATGAAGGTCATCCTGGAGCGAGTCCTCGCGAAACGCCTCGTCCGGCCGCCGAAGTCGGAGAAGCCGCCAGAGAAGATGGAGAAGCCCGAGAAACCTGAGAAGTCCGTGAAGGACCTGAAGGAAGGAAAGGCGGAGAAGCGTCGATGACCCGCGCCTCGGCGACCGCGGGGACCGCGGCGACCGCGACGGACTACCTGCTGGAGAACCTGTCCAGGATCCTCTCGGTCGATCGATCCAAGGAGATTGGAGAGGCGGTCGGGATCTTGACGTCCGCGAAGAAGTTGTTCGTCTACGGCGTGGGTCGGAGCGGCCTTGCGGCGCGTGCGTTCGCCATGCGGATGGTCCAGCTTGGGATCGACTGTTACTTCATCGGGGAGACGATCACGCCAGTCGTCAGCGATGGCGACGCGGTCCTGATCGTGTCCAATACCGGGTCGACGATGAGCGCGATCCAGGTCGCGAACATCGCCCGCCGAGTCGGCGCGAAGGTGATCTCCGTCACGGGCCATCCGACGTCCAAGCTCGCCCACGCGAGTAACGTGGTGTTCCTGATCCCCTCGAACGGCAGCGCGACCCAGGCCAAGCTCGCGCCCCTCAGCACGCTGTTCGAGGATGCGAGCGTGCTCCTGCTCGACGGCGTCGTCGCGCAAGTCATGGAGCGACTCGGGCAGACCGAGGCGGACATGCGGGGCCGCCACGCCATCATGGTGTGAGGGCGCGATGCGTAGCGTCCCTTCCACCTTCGCGATCGGCTATGTGATCGCGGTCGCGGCGATTTCTCTCCTTTCCATTGGGGTTTCGGCCTTCGTCCCCGTCGACCCGCTCGGGCTCGCACAGTCCCTCTTCATCTTCATCGGCATCGCCTACGTGTTTGCAGCCGTCCTCGCGTGGACGGGATTCGCAAACCTGTACCGATACTCGCCGACTCTGCTCGCCGGTTCGCCCAGCTACCGGCGCTTCGTCGTTCAAGGAAAGATCGCGGAAGAAGGCCGGGACAAAGAGGCGCTGGAAATCGGACTCCTGTTCGGCCTCAGCCTCGCGGGGACGGGCCTTGCACTCTCGGGGGGTCCATTCGCCATTCTCGTAATCGGCGTCGCGTTCGGAATCCTTTGGTGCGTCCGGAGTCTCCGACGACGGACCGCGGATTCCATCCGTCACCCGTGAGTCTTTATCTACCGGGCGGAATACTCCGACGAAATGCCCGACGATTTCGTCGTCACACCGTGGGAAGTGAAGGGCGCGGTGGACTACGACCGGCTCGTGACCCAGTTCGGGACGGAGCGACTTACGCCCGCTCTCCTGGAGCGAATCCGGAAGATCACAGGCGAGCTCCACCCGATGCTCCGCCGCGGGGTGTTCTACAGCCACCGGGACCTGGGCTGGATTCTCGATGGGTATGCGAAGGGCGCGAAGTTTGCTCTGTACACGGGCCGCGGGCCGTCGAGCGGGATTCACATCGGCCACATGCTCCCCTGGTTCTTCACGAAGTGGATCCAGGAGAAATTCAAGGCCACCCTGTACTTCCAGATCACGGACGATGAGAAGTTCCTCTTCAAGGACTTCGACAATCTCGCCGAGGCGACGAAGGTCGGGTACGACAACATCCTGGACATCATCGCGATGGGCTTCGATCCGAAGCTCACGCGGATCTTCCTGGACACGGAGTACATCCGCCATCTCTATCCCATCGCGGTGGAGGTGGCGAAGCGGATCACGTTCTCCACGACTCAAGCGGTCTTCGGCTTCACGAACTCGAATAACATCGGGGAGATTTTTTACACGAGCCTTCAGGCCGCCCCGGCGTTCCTCCCCTCCGTGGAGGCGAAACGCGAGGTCCCCGTCCTGATCCCGTGCGGGATCGACCAGGATCCGCACTTCCGCATCGCGCGGGACGTCGCACCGAAGCTCGGCCATCCGAAGCCCGCCCTGATCCACAACAAGCTTTCGCGCAGTACAATTACATCTTCGAGCCGGACGACGGGCCTCTCGCGGAGGTCGAGCGGACGTGCAAGAGCGGCGAGCGCCTCTGCGGGGACTGTAAGGAGGAGCTATGGGGGAAGGTGCGTCCGTGGCTCAAGGCCCATCACTCCGCACGAGAGAAGGCGAAGGACCGCATCGAGCAGTTTGTCGTCCGGGATTGATTACGCCAAGATTCGCGTGACCTTCAGCCCGCCATCGAAGACGAGCGCCTGGTAGCCCGTGTCGTGGCGGGTCCCGCGCATCTTCACGACCCGGAGCTGCCTCTGCATCCCGAACTCCCCCTGCCGTGCGAGGCGAAGGTGCAGGATGCCGTCCGCGAGGTACTCCTCCTTGTGTTTCGCGAAAGAGGCACGGCGGCTCCCGCTCCCTCCCCCGTCCGTTGGAAGCTCGCCCAGCAAGAATGCCGTGCATCGGAGGTCCCGCAGCCATCGGACCAGGGAGAACATGTCCTGCCGCGGTTCGTGGAACTTCGCGAGGATTTCCAGCGCGTCGAGGGAATCGAGGACGAGGAGGCGGTAATCGAAGGAACCGCGGATTCCCTGGGTGTACAGCTTGAACAAGTCCATCCAAGGCTGTTCCGCGGGTCCCGCAAGCTTCTTCCGCAGCATGGCGAGGTCTAGGACGCTGAGGTTTCCATCCGTCTCGTCCAGGCGGTAGCCGAGGCCTTCCGTGTGGTCCATCAGGCTCGCGCGGCTCTGCTCGAGGGACACGTACATCCCGCGCGTCCCGCGGACCGCGTTCGTGTAGAGGATATGGTACGTGAGGGACGTCTTCATCGTGCCCGGTGCGCCGGACACGAGGACCACGTGTCCCTCCGGGATGCCCCCCGCGAGGACCTCGTCGAGTCCATCGACGTTCGTCGGGATCCGTTTCATTCCGGGTCCTCCGCGATCGATTCGAGGCGCTGCCGGATCGACTCGATCTGTCGCCGGATCCGGTCCTTCTCCACCGGAACGTCGACGACCTCCGCGACGCTCTTCAGGTCCATGCCCGTTCGGTCGGCGATGCGGGCCAGATCGCGCTTCTCCAAGTCCTGCGGCCTCTTTCCGAGGCGGGCGAGCTGGGTTTGCAGGACGCCCTCGCCGGCGTCGCCGAGCTGCTCGACGAAGACGACCCGGGCGCGTTCGTACAGCGGCTCGCGCTCCAGGACCGCATCGGCAGCCGCGAACAGCTCCTCCATCTCCCGGCCTTTCCAGTAGT
>VBMR01000081.1 GCA_005878325.1 Methanobacteriota archaeon
AAGTGGGGGATCGGATCCGGCATCTCACTGTTCATCGCCGGAGGCGTGGCGCAGCAGATCTTCACGGGGACCTTCAACTGGGAACCCTCCCAGACGGGCGGCCCGCCTGCGGGCGCGATCCCGAAGACCGTGTACTTCCTGCAAAACTACTCCGCGGCGGAGCTCGCGAACGGCCGGATCGAGCAGCTCATGGTGCAGCCGCCGAATCCCTTGATCGCCCTCATCGGGACGATCGGGATCTTCTTCATCGTCGCGTACGTCGAATCGACCCGGATCGAGCTTCCGCTCGCCCACGGGATGGCCCGGGGCGCCCGAGGCCGGTACCCGATCCGTCTCATGTACGCCTCGAACATCCCGGTCATCCTGGTCGCGGCCGTCCTCGCGAACGTGAGCATGTTCTCCCTCCTGTTCTGGCAGCATCCGGAGTGGCCGGTCGTCGGCGCGAATCCCCTCATCGGTTCGTATCCGAGCGCTAACGATCCGCTGGTCACGCAACAGATCATCCAGCGGACCACTCCGACCGGCGGCCTCGCGTACTACATGTCGAACGTGAACGGCGTGCAGGACTGGCTTCTGCCTCTCTTCAATCCCCAGACGTACCAGGGATACCTCCGTGGCCTGCAGTATTGGCAGGTCGCCCTGCACCTCGTCGTGTTCCTGGGCGTCTTCATCGGCGGGTCCGTCATGTTCGCGAAGTTCTGGATCATGACGACGAACATGGGCCCGGAAGACGTCGCCCGGCAGATTGAGTCCAGCGGGATGCAGATCCCCGGATTCCGACGCGATCCGCGGATCCTGCGTCGGGTCCTCGATCGGTACATCCCGGTCGTCGCGGTGATCTCCGGCGCATCCGTGGGCGCTCTCGCCGCCGGGGCGGACATGATCGGGACCGTGGGCCAGGCCTCCGGCACCGGGGTCCTTCTCGCCGTCGGCATCATGATCCAGATGTACGAGGCGATCGGGAGGGAACAGATGATGGAGATGCATCCTCTCCTTCGTCAGTTCTTCGGCGCGACCGCGTGAGCTTCACTTCGACGGCGACCGAAGCCTCAGCTGCTCCGCGCGGCTGTCGTACTGAACCAATTCGACATATCGGCCCCAGTAGACGAGGGCCTTGAACAGGTCCTCGGCCTGATGGCTCCCCGCACGGGCCGCAATGGAGTCGAGCACCTCTTGGCGCTCGAGGGGCCGCCGGGCCTGTCGCGCCGCGTCGAGGACCATGCGGAAAACGGGGATGTCGTCTATCACCCGCCGGAGGATCGCCTTCCGTTCGCGGACGCTCGCGGACAGCAGCTTCCGGCTCAGGTCCGTCATCCGCACGTCTCCGTCCTCCACCGTCAGCAAACCGAGGAACTCGGCTGCTGCGAGGACCGGCCCCAGGCGGTCCAGGTCCATGTCCACTTCTTGGGAGATTGTCGCGACATCGGCGACCCCGCCGACCTCATCGATCGCCTCCACGAGACCGAGGACTTGGCCCACGGACACCTTCGCCATCGAGCGGAAGTCGGCCACCGCGACCGCCCGTCCAACGTTCTCATGGCTATTTGACATTCACGCCCCCTTATACGATTAAGGAGTAGATTTCATCGACCCACCCGTAGAACTCCGGTTCCTTCCGGTTCCTCGGACGCGGCAGGTCGATCGAGAGTTCCGCGACCATTCGGCCGGGCCGGCTCGAGAGGACGATGACCCGGTCCGCCATGTAGACGGCCTCCTCGATCGCGTGGGTGACCATCAGGACCGCCCTCGGAGGGAGGTCCGGGTTCGACCACAGCTGCAGGATCTCGTCCCTCAGGTTCTGCGCCGTCAGCGGATCCAAGGAGGAGAAGGGCTCGTCCATGCACAGGAGCAAGGGTTCGATCCCGAGGGCCCGCGCGATCCCCACCCGCTGCTTCATTCCGCCGCTAAGCTCTCGAGGATACGCGTCCTCGAATCCGGTGAGGCCCACGGCCTCGATGAACTTCCGTGCGATTCGCTGTCGCTCCTCCGGATGGGTGCCCTTCGCCTCGAGTCCGAGCTCCACGTTTTGCTGGACGGTTAACCAGGGGAACAGGGCGAAGGATTGGAACACCATGGCGACCTGCGGGTTGTCGGCCCGGATCGGCTGTCCTTCGAATAGGACCTGTCCGGAAGTCGGAGGCTCCAACCCGACGATGATTCGGAGCAACGTGGACTTCCCGCAGCCGGAGGGGCCGACGACGCACACGAAATCCCGCTCCGCGAGTCCGAACCGGAGCGGCTCGAGCACCTTGAACTCCTTTCCATTCTCGAAGAAGGACTTCGTGACGTCCTTCACCTGCAAGAGGCCAGTCTCGATCGTCTCAGACCTCCAGCCGGTATCGGAGAGTGGCCCGGCGGGTGAGGGGCCGCCACAGGAGCTTGTTCATCGCGAGGACGACGACGATCATCGTCATGATGGTCAGGATGAGCAGGTCGTTGTCGGGGGTCGGATAGACCGCGTGGTTCAGGAGGGAGCCGAGGCCGAGGACCTCGAACACCTGTCCCGCGTACTGAATGTATTCTGACACGATCAGGGCGTTCCAACCGGCTCCCCAGGCGGTGATGCTCCCCGTCAGCAGGGAGGGAGTGATCGCGGGGAGGAGGACCCGTTTCCAATAGGTTCGGCCCCGGAGCCCGAAGGAGCGGGCCGCTTGCCGAAGGTCCTCCGGGATCGCCCGGACTCCCGCAATCAGGTTGAACAGGAGGTACCACTGCATGCTGAACAAGGCGACGAGGATCGCCGCGAGTTGGGCCGGCTGACCGAACCGACCGAACGACGCGGCAACGAACACGGAAAACCCAACGATGACCGGCAGGAGAGCCGTCGCCGGGAGGGAGGCGAACAGCTCCAGGACGGGCGCGAGGAGCCGGGAGGCCCGTTGGCTCTCGCCCAGGAGGACCGCGACGGGGATCGTCCAAGCGACCGCGATCCCATATGCGACGAGCAGCCGGACGAACGAGAGGGCCGTGGCGCTTGGAAGGAACTGGGCGTCCACGGGAAGGGGCCGCAAGAACATCCGCCCCAGGCCGAGCAGGCCTGTCGACACGACGATGACGAAGACAACCAGAAACATCGCGAGATCGATCCGCCGGATTTCGATCAGGACCTTCGGGTGGGCCGCGTAGACTCGTTCGAGTCGCCCGGAGAGCCGATGATAGCCGGCGACCACTGGCCGGAGCCACACGGCTGCCTGACGGCGGGCCCGAGGGAACCGCGGAATCCATCGGAACCGCTCGTAGGGACTCGCGACCCGAGGAATCTCCCGGCCCGCCGCAACATCCATCCGGAACCGTTCAGACCAGACGCTCAGAGGTCTCCATAGGAAAATGTCGAGGGCCAACACGACCGCGGCGAGCACCCCGATGCCCCCGAGAATCGCAGTCGCATCCCCATTCCGGCCCGCAACCGCGATGTAGGCTCCGAGGCCGGGCCGTTGGAACTCCGTCCCTCCCGCGGAGAAGACCTCGCTCGCCACGAGGAAAAACCAGCCGTTCGTCCAGGAGAGGACCGAGTTGTAGATGAGTTTCGTAATCGCCGCGGGGAAGGAGAGGTACCGGAACCGCAGCCATCCCCGAAGCCCGAACGCCGCGGCCGCCGCCTCGAGGTCCTGAGGAATCGTCGTCAGGGACTCGTACACACCGAACGCCATGTTCCACGCCATGCTCGTGAAAATCAGGAAGACGACGGCGAACTCGATCCCGACCGGATGTCCATGGAACGTCGCGACGAAGAAGATTAGCGCGGCCGGGAAAAATCCGAGGATCGGGATGGATTGGAGGATGTCGAGGAGAGGCAACAGGAAGACGGCCGCCTTTCGGCGCGTCGCGGCGGCGTATCCGTACCCGATTGCGAAGACGAGGGCGACGAGGTAGGCCACGACCATGCGGGCGGTCGAGAAGGCCGCGAGGAGGGTGAGTTGGGCGGCCGTGACCACTCCCTGGGGATCCACAATCAGCGCTCCGAGACCCGCTAAAACCAGGATGCCGGCAAGCAGGCGGAGCCAGCGGCGCGTGCCGCGCATCAACGCGGCAAGGACCCTTCCCTATATACGGATTCGCGAACCTTCTCAGACGCCCGCGAGGAAGCGAGCGAGGATCGCCTTCTGCGCATGCAGTCGGTTCTCCGCTTGGTCGAAGACGATCGACTGCGGTCCGTCGATCACGTCGTCCGTGATTTCCAGCCCGCGATGGGCCGGTAGGCAGTGCATCACGACGGCATCGGGCTTGGCGGCGCGGAGCAGGGCGCGGTTCACCTGGTACGGCCGGAACAATCGCTCTCGTTCCTCGCGCTCCTTCTCCTGGCCCATCGAAACCCAGACGTCCGTGTACAAGACGTCCGCGCCGTGGACTCCCTCGGTCGGATCCGGAGCCACCTCGAGGGACGAGCCGGTTTCCTTGGCGATCCGCCGGGCTTGGGCTAGGATTTCCGCGTCAGGCTGGTAGCCGGGTGGACAGGCCGCCACCATGTGCATCCCCACGATCGCGGATCCGAGGAGGAGGGAATTGCATACGTTGTTGCCGTCTCCGACATAGGCGAGCTTCCGGCCTTTCAGTTTCCCCAGGCGCTCCCGGATCGTGAACAGGTCCGCGATGATCTGGCACGGATGCTCGCGGTCGTCGAGGCCGTTGATCACGGGCACCGTGGAGTTTCGCGCAAGCTCCTCAACGTTCTCGCGTCGAAAGGCCCGGTACATGATCCCGTCGACGTAGCGGCTCAGGACGCGGGCCGTGTCCGCGATCGTCTCGCCCCGGCCGATCTGCAGGTCCGTCGGGCTCAGGAACAGCGCATGTCCCCCGAGCTGCGTCATGCCGACCTCGAACGAAACTCGGGTTCGCGTCGACG
>VBMR01000082.1 GCA_005878325.1 Methanobacteriota archaeon
TGTCCGGATCCGCTTCCGTTCAGGGAAATGGCAAGAGACTACGGAAGATCGCGTAGGCGAAGAACGAGAACAGGAGCCAGACGGTCAGGAAAACAGATGCGAACAGGAAAACCCCGCGCCGCATAGCCTCCGACTGTTCTCCTTTCATGCCGCCCACGATCCAGGCGATCATCACGGTCAGCGACACCGCTAGATCCATCGCGACAATCGAAATCCAGCCCAATGTACGCACGGTGCTGACGTACGCGGCGAGGTCGGGATTGCTTGGAGGCGGGTTGAAGGTCGAAGGAATGGGGATGAGAAAGGTCGCATGGTACGTCACCAAGCCCACGAACAGCAGGACGCCGATGATCAACCCGAGGAGGCCCATGATCGCACTCGCCGACAGCGGCGACCGGACCCGCGGGGGCGGCTGGACCGGTGGAGGATACCAAATCTGTTGTGGCGGTGCGGTGGGTGGGGCAGTCGGAACCGGCTCCAAGACATCCCTCTCGATGGAGAGCTTCGTCGTGCGACATAAAGGTTCCCCGGCGTCTTCGGACCTCGCCGGTTCGGATCACTCGACCGTGACACTCTTCGCGAGGTTCCGGGGTTTGTCGATCGGGCAGTCGTGCAAGCGCGCGACCTCGTAGGCGAAGAGTTGCAGTGCGACGCTCACCGGGACGGGCGAGAAGACCCACGGGATCTCGGGGATCTCGATTACGTCGTCCACGTACTTCGCGAGCTCCCGGTCGCCGGACGTTCCGAGGGCGAGGACGGGCGCCCCTCGCGCGCTGACCTCGCCGATGTTCGAGCGCACCTTGTCGTACGTCGGATCCTGGACCGCGACCGCGATGACGGGGGTCTGCGGCGTCACGAGGGCGAGGGGTCCGTGTTTCAGTTCCCCCGCCGCATACGCCTCGGCGTGGATGTAGGAGATTTCCTTGAGTTTCAACGCGCCCTCCAGGGCGACGGGATAGTTCGCGTGGCGGCCGATGTAGAAGATGTCCCGGGCGTTCCCGTACTTCGCCGCGAGGGCGCGAATCTCCGCCGACCGGTCCAGGACATTCTGGACGGTCCTTGGGAGCGACCGCAGCTGGTCCTTGAGCCGATCGAGATCGTCGTATCCCAGGGTCCCGCGGTCCTGCCCCATCTTGAGCGCGATCAGGTAGAGGACGATCAACTGGGCGATGAAGGTCTTCGTCCCCGCGACCGCGATCTCGATCCCGGCGCGGGTGTAGAGGGTCGTGTCCACCTCCCGCGTGAGGCTGGACCCCAGGATGTTCGTGATGCCGAGGGTCTTGCAGCCGCGCCGCCGGGCCTCCCGCGCCGCGCCAAGCGTGTCGGCCGTCTCGCCGCTCTGCGTGATCAGGATCACGAGCGGCCGGTCGGTGGGCCCTTGGCTGTACCGATACTCGGAGGCGAGCTCCGCGGACGCCGGGATGCGGGCGATTTCCTCCAGGATGTACTTTCCGATCATCGCCGCATGATACGACGTCCCGCAGGCGACGAGCTTGACGCTCGTGATGCCTTCGGAGAGGAAGCCGTCCACCTCGAGGTTCGCGAGGCGGCCGAGGAGGGTCTCGTGGATCGCCTTCGGGGCTTCGTGGATCTCCTTCAGCATGAAGTGGTCGAAGCCGCCCTTCTCCGCATCCTCGAGGGACCAGGTGATCCGCTGCGGCTCCCGGGTCACGGCGTGGCCTTCGAGGTCCTTGATCGCGACGCCTTTCGGCGTGATCACGACCATCTCCTTGTCCATCACGTACAGGACGCGGTCCGTGTATCGCAGGAGCGCGGGCACGTCGGAGGCGAGGAAGTTCTCATCGGGCCCGAGGCCGATGACCAGCGGACTCTCGTTCCTGGCACCGACGACGCGCCCCGGTTCGTCCGCGTGGACGGCCAGGATCGCATACGAGCCGCGGGCCTCATGGAGCGCCTTCCGCGTCGCATCCTCGAGGTCTCCTTCGTAGTAGGATTCGATCAGATGGACGAGGCTCTCCGTGTCCGTCTGCGACACGAACCGATGGCCGCGGGCTTCGAGCTTCTCCCGCAGGGCCGCAAAGTTCTCGATGATCCCGTTGTGCGCGAGCGCGATCTTCCCCGTGCAATCGACATGGGGATGGGCGTTCACCTTCGAAGGGGCGCCATGGGTCGCCCACCGGGTGTGGGCGAAACCGGTCGATCCGGCGATCGCCGGCAGCTGGGCCTCGAGGTTCGCGATAAACCCTTTGTCCTTCACGACCTGGAGGGCGCTCCCGACGATCGCGACCCCCGCGCTGTCGTAGCCGCGGTACTCGAGGCGCTTGAGCCCGTCGAGCAGGATCGGCAAGGCATTGCGTCCGCCGGCGTATCCGACGATCCCGCACATCTACAGGACCCCCGCGCCCGCCGGGATCGTGCCGCGGAGCCGGGCACCGGATTCGACCCGCGCCCGTTCGTTGATGACCGTCCCCGGCGAGACGCTGACCCCATTCCCGATCTCCGTGTCCTCGCCGATCAGGGCCCCGACTTGGGGGACCGAGTGCCACTCCCCCTCGATCTGCACGTCTCCCGATCCGGAGGCGGCGAGGAGCCCCGCCCGCGCGACGACTCCGGAGCCGATGACGCTGTCCTGGACGACGCAAGCGGGCCCGAGGATCACGTCGTCCATGAGGATCGAGTTCGCGACCGAGGTGTGCGCACCGATCCGGACGTTCTTCCCGAGGCTCGTGGAGGGGAGGAGGACCGCGTTCGGCCCGATCTCACGTCCGGGGCCGATCGAGAGCGGGCCTTGGAGGTAGGCGCCGGACCGGATCGCGCAGCCGTCCCCGATCGAGACGCGACCGCGGATCGTGACCCGGGGCTCGATCGTCCCCGCGCGGACCTCGTGGGTCCCTTTCAGGATCGTCGCGTTCAGCCGGAGGAGGTCCCACGGATACAGAGCATCGACCCACGTGCCCTTCGTCCGGACCGCGAGGACCTCGGTCTCCTGCGCGAGGCTCGAGACCGCGCTCGGGAGGTCGTGCTTCCCGAGAGCTGCGAGGCGCTCGATTTCCTTGAAGATTCGGCCGTCGAGGGCGTAGGCCCCCGTGTTGATCAGGTTCGAGATGATCTCGGGCGGTTTCTCCGTGATCGCGACCAGCCTTTCGCCTTGGACCGTGACGACTCCGTAGGAGCGGGGCCGCTCGCTCTGCGTGATCAGGACCGCGGGCTTCGCGCCGTTGCCGAGGAGGTCCTCGACGAAACGGCCGTCGACCATGTTGCTCCCGTTCAGGACGAGGAACGGGCCCTCGAGGTGGGGCCGGGCCTCCGACACGCCGTGCGCCGTGCCGAGCTGCTTCTGCTGCGTGACGTACGTGATGCGGGCGTGGAACGACTTTCCGTCCTGGAAGTGGGATTGAATCCGCTCGCGCCGATAACCGACGACGAAAACCAGGTCCCTTACCCCGTTCTCGACCAGGGCCTGGACGACGGACTCGAGGAGCGGCCGGTTCCCGACCGGGATCATGACCTTCGGGACCGACGCGGTGAAGGGGCCCATCCGGGCGCCCTCTCCGGCCGCGAGGATCACGGCTTTCACGGGATGCCAACCTCCGTACCGAGGCGAGGAGGGCATGGGGCATGCCGATGCCTTAGCCCTTCCGCATCACGTTGCTCACCCGATAACGTCGGATTCCGGCCGGAATCGGGGAAGGCACCGAGCGTTTGCATCGCAGGTTCCGAAGGTCTCCGAATACTAAAGACTCTTCTAAACATTTCCGATTACCATTACAAATATCTTAATAGCACTGGATTCCTCTGCACAACGAATGGTCCAACGCTGGTTGGTCGAGGAGACCCCGCAAGGGACGATCGGCCGAGAGGTCCAGATCATCGATCGGCCCGATCGGATCGGCGCCCTCAGTTCCCCTCTCGCGTGGAAGATCCTGCACGAGCTCGCGAAGGCGCCCGACTACCCGAACGCCCTCGCCTCGCGTTTGAAGGTGCACGAACAGAAGGTGTACTATCACGCGAGACGGCTCCAGGCGGCCGGGCTACTCGAGGTCGTCCGGGAGGAGCCGAAACGGGGGGCCGCAGCACGGTTCCTCGCTCCGACGGCCGAGGCGTTCGCGATTGTCCTGAAGGGGCGCGGGACCCCGATGACCTCGCCGATGCTGCCGCACGCGGGGATCGTCACCCAGTTCCTCGAAGAATTCTCCCATGACGGACGGTTCGCGGGCTCGATCGTCGTCGGGTCCCCGTACACGCACGGCCCCTTCAACACGACGTCCCGCGATTCTCCGTACGCGGTCGAACTGGGCTTCTTCCTCGGGCGGCTGTTCGGTCTTCCGAAGGGCCTCGTCGTGCGCTTGGACACCGAGGTCAAGGCGCAGGGAGCGGAGAAGGAGGACCTGATCCTCGTCGGGGGTCCCGTCGCGAACATCATCACGATGGACCTGAACCCCCACCTCGCGGTGAACTTCGATTGGAAGCAGGTCTGGAGGATGGAGTCCTCCCGCACGCGGAAGCCTTACTCGGACGAACAGGTCGGGTTGATTGCGAAGGTCCGGAGTCCCTGGAACGCCGCGAAGACGATCGTCCTCCTGAGCGGCCTTCATGCGGTGGGGACGATGGCCGCGATCCTGGGGCTGACGCGCTTCGCGGAGGACGTCCTGGACGGGTACACGCCCGGAGAGGATTTCTATCGGGTCGTCGCGGGGCAGGACCGGGACGGCGACGGCCGGCTCGACGCCGTGTCCATCCTCGAATGATCAACCGAGGGTCACGCTCTCGAACGGGATCTGGTCCTCGAGCTTTTTGTTCGCCTCTTCGATCGCGCGGATCGCTTCCGCGGCCCGCTCCTCCGGGAGGACGAGCATCACGTCGAGCCCGAGTTCGGCGGCTTCCACGCTGGCCGGGAGCACCCCGAACTCGATCCGCGGCGTGAGCCCCAGCTCCTTCGCCGCGACATGGCCGACAACGTCCATCGCGGCCACGATCGGATTCCGAACGACGTCCCCCTTCGCCGCATCCCGGACGGCGACGCCCGAGGAGGGGGAAGAACGGCCCCCGTACGCCACGAGGAACCCGTCCTCCATGAACAGTCCGACCCGGGCGCCCTTCGAGATCGCCGTGCGGGCGAACGCCGCGGTCGTCTCGACGAATGCCATCTCCTTCCCGGCGCGATCGACGAAATCCCGTAACTCGTGCAGTCGGTCGTGGAGGAACTCGACCCCCTTTTTCGTGGCGCGATATTCGCCGCCGGACAACGCGAGGAGGCCATCCGCCTCCAGGCCGTGCGCGTACTCAGAGGCGCCCTGGACCGTCATGCCGAGTCGCTCCGCGATCGTTCGCAATCGAGAGTGCCGACTCGTCGTGACCTCATAGAGGAAGAGGAGCCGCGTGCTCAGGCGCAGGTTTCGCAGGAGATCCATGGGATGGCATGGGAGAGCCAATTCAAAAGGGCCCGCCAAAATTCTTATGTACTCAAGTTCATCGGATACTTATCAAACGGGTTTGAGGAGGAGCATCAGGTGCGATTGACATGGGCCCATGGCGCGGTCCCCGCCGGGATCGCGGTGCTCGTCGCGGCGACCTTGGTACCCGTGGCCCTCGCGGCTGGACCGTCCGCCTCGATTCGGATCCTCTTCGACCTGGGCGATGGGACGTACGTCTGGGCGGACGAATCAATTCCTGACGTGGCCGCGCCGAACGCGACCTGGGACGCGGTGAGGCACGCCGCGTCCGCGAATGGGATCGCCATCGAGTCCGCGTGGTATCCCTGTTGTGGAGTCGCGGTGCTCGATCTCGGGGGACGACATCCCCCCGCAGGCTTCGTCGGACTTCTCGAGTGGAACGGGACCGCGAACGCCTGGAGGTTCGCAGACAACGGGATTTCGAGCCTCGTCGTGCAAGACCAAGCCGCGATTGCCCTTTCCAATGCGGCCTTCGCGGGCGCGCCGTCGTACATCGGCAAGTTCCCCGTCCCGACCCCTGCCCACCCGCGACCCTCGTCGGAATTCCGCGGGGATCTCTCGAACACGGGGGTTGCGGGCTCCCCGGCACCGGACCGGATTCGGCTGTTGTGGGACCGCGATACGGGGAGCCCAGAAATCGGATCGACCCCCGCGGTCGCCGATGGGCTGTTGTTCGTCTCCACGATGAAGGGAATGAGGGCCCTCGACGCCGACACGGGAGAGGTCCGCTGGACGAACGCTCGGGTCCGAGGATTCTCCTCGCCCGCGATTTCCAACGATTCTGCCTACGTCGGGACGGCGAATGGCACGGTGGTCCGCCTCGGCGTGATGGACGGGGTCGTCGAATGGGAAACGCGGCTCCTCGCATCGACGAGTTTCACGGGGATCTCCTCCTCCCCCAAGGTCGCGTTCGACTCCGTCTTCATCGGCACCTTCAACGAGACGGGAGGCCCCGGCGAGGTCGTTTCCCTGTGGGAAGGCAACGGGTCCGTCCGCTGGCGGCATCCGACGGGCTCCGTTCACTTCTCGTCTCCCGCGTTCCGAGACGGGACGGTCTACGTCGGGATCATGGGGCGGTACAACACGACGACCCAGATCTCGTTCGATCCCCCGTTCGGGGTCCTCGCCCTGAACGCCGACACCGGTGAGCAGCGATGGTTCACCCCGACCGGAGGGTCGGTCGCCGCCTCGCCCGCGCTCCTAGGAGAGACGATCGTGGCGCCGTCGAAGGACGGCACGGTCTATGGGTTGAATCGGACGTCGGGACGCGTGGAATGGACGGCCCCCGTCGACGCGGGGGTGTCGTCCGCGGCGGTCTTCGATCGCACGGCCTTCGTTGGCGGCGGGAGCTTCGGGGCCTCGGGTCGGGTCGTGGCCCTCGATGTCGCGACCGGTTCCATCAAATGGTCGTTTCCAGCCAACGGTCCCGTGCAGTCCTCCGTCACCTACGCGGGGGGCAAGGTCTTGTTCGCGACGAACACGGTCCACGGGACGATCTACGCGTTGAACGCGGCGACCGGGACGCTCGCCTGGTCCTATGAGCCCCTTCCTTCCCAGTACATCCTAGGTTCGCCCGTGGTCGCGGATGGCGTCGTCTACGCGCCGAGCGACAATGGTCATGTGGTCGCCCTGGCCGACAGTCCCTCGGGACCCCCATCGATTCCGCTCGGTGTGGTCCTTACGATCGGAGGCCTGGTCGCGGCCGTCGCCGCAGCCGCCGTCGTCGCCTGGTTCCTCGTCCTCAGGAGGCGCCGGGGTGGTCCGTAGGCCGAGCGAACGCGTCCAGGCGCTCACCTTCGTCGCCATCCTGATCGCCGCGATCGCGGGGCTCTACGCGACCGCGCAGGTGTTGCAGCCCGCGACCGTCCCCGTCGCATCGGTCCGTTCCGTCCGACTCGACATCGACGGATCGGGATGGTCGATCCACTACGCGCCGGAGCGGACGACGAACAACACCGCGTTCGGCATCCTCCTCGAGGCCTCCGCGGTCCTCGCCTTCTCCGTCCAGTACCAAGTGTACGAGATCCCGAAGGGCGTCTTCGTCCTTCGACGCTGGGCTCGGGGATGCCCGAACCCGGATGCTCGGCGTGCTCCTGATCCTCGTCGCCGTCGTCGGCACCCTCGCGACCCGCGCGTACGCGAACATCGAGACCCTGTTCGTCGCGAGCCTCCTCGCCGGATCCCTCCTCGGACGCTGGTGGACGATCCTGGTCCCCCTGACCGCCCTCCTGATTCTCCAGCCGCTGGAGTGGGGCGTGGCCGCCGGGAGGTACGCGCTCGATGCGATGGCCGGGATCACTTTCTTCGTCGTGTCGGGCTACCTGTTCGTCGGAATCCTGGGACGTCGGATCCGACCGAAGGTCTTGCTCCGGGTGAAGTCCGTCGCCCTCCTGACGACGATCAGCGTGCCCCTGACGATCGCCTACGACCTGTGGACCGCATCGGGAGAATGGTACTTCCTCGCACGTCCGTTCGGCACGAGCTTCGCCACGATGCTGGAGGCCCAGGTGCCTTTCACGATCTACCACCTTCTGAGCTCGCTCATGTTCGTGCCCCTCTTCGGCTCGATTTTCATCCTAGCGTATCACCACGCGGTGCACGTCCCCGCCCGAGAGGAAACACCCGAGAGAGAACGGACGTCGGATCCGAGTGGGAGCGATGGGGCCTGAAACGTCCGTCCGCTCTGGGGGGACCGACCTCCTCGGGTCGCGGGCGCTGGAACTTCGGGGAATCTTGGAGGAATCCGTCCGCCGCCATCGTGCCGAGTGCATCCTCCTGTCCGGCGGGCTGGACACGTGCGTCTTGGCCCACCTCGCGAGCCCGCACGGATTGCGGGCCGGAGTCACGGTCCTCGTCGGACCCGACGCGCCCGATGGACCGTTCGCGAGCGCGGTCGCCCGGAGGCTCGGACTGAGACATCATGTGGTCGACACGAGTCTCACAGGACTCCTCGCCGAGGCGGAGATCGTAGTGAGGACACTCGTGACCTTTGACCCGATGGAAGTCCGCAACAGCATCGTGGTGGCTCGCGCGCTCCGAGAGGCGCGTCGGCTCGGCTACGACGCCGTCCTCACCGGGGACGGCGCGGACGAGCTGTTCGGCGGGTACTCGTACATGTGGTCGAAGCCGTCCGGGGAGTTCGAGCGGTACTCCGAATATCTCGCCCGCGTGATGCGGTTCTCCTCGATCCCGCTCGGCAAGGCGTTGGGCGTGGACGTCTACGCGCCCTACCTCGATCCGGCGGTCATGGGGTTCGCCCTCCGGCTCCGGAAGGACGAAAAGGTCGGGGAGAAGGACGGGTCCACGCACGGGAAGTTCCTCCTGCGGCTCGCGTTCCCGGACCTCGAGGCGAGCTGGCGGCGGAAAGACCCGATCGAGGTCGGCTCCGGGAGCGCGCGTCTGCCCGCGTACTTTCAGGAACGAATCTCGATCGAGAACCTCGCGGCGGAGAAGGAGCGGATTGCAAGAGAGGACCGCTTCCAGATTCGGGACGCGGAGCACTTAGCCTACTACCGAATTTTCCAGCGGGTCTTCGGAGACACGCCCCCGCTTTCGCGGTACGTCGGAGACTGTTGCTCGAAGTGCGGCTTTCCGCTTGCCACGCCGGAGACGACGTTCTGCGTGACGTGCGGTGCGTGGCCCGCGCGGCGATCAGCACAAGACCGAAATCGGCTGTCGGGGCGATTATTGGAGTATCTACAGGAGTTCTTCAATCTGCGCCCGCATCCGGCGGAGTTCCTCACGGCGCCGTTCGACCTGGGCCTCGGCCGTCCGGATCGCACGTTCCCGAGCCTCCAGGGTGGTCTTCCGGCCCTCCAGGTCCCGCTGCAGGGCCTGGACGCGCGCGCGGTCCCGTTCCGTCGCGACGCCTTTGCGTTTCAAATCCGCTTCGATGTCCCGAAGCTTTCGAGTCTTCTCCTCGATCGCTTCGCGTTCCTTTGCGATGGCACGGTCCACGAGCGCTTCGACCGCAGCCTCCTTTTGCGACACCCGTTCGCCCTCGGTCTCCAGGCGCTTCATCATGGCCTTCGATTCCGCGCGCTCTCGTTCCAGCGCGGCGCTTTGCTCTTTCAGCCGTTTCTCCCGTTGTTCCAGCGCCTTCGCCCGCGCCTCGGATTCCGCCCTCGCGGTCTCGAGCCGGTGCTCCCGCCGCGCGAGTTCCTCTCCGGCCTGGGTCACTTTCTCCAATTCCTTCCGCTGCGCGTCCAGGAGCGCCTGCTGTTCCGCCATCCGATCGTTCAACTCGCGTCCCTTCGTCTCCGCTGTTTTCTCGGCGTACTTGAGAAGGCTCATCGCCTTCGACTTGATGTCGGCTGCGTCCTCCTCGCGCTTCGCGAGGGCGGTCGCCTGAGCCTCGAGGTCCTTCGTGCGTTTCACGGCCTCGATCGTCGCCCGCTCCAACTGTTTTTGCTCCTCGGCGAATCGGCGGCCGTCCCCCGCAATCCGCTCTTCCGACTTCGCGAGATCCTTGTGCCGGCGGTCGAGGTCCGCCTTCATCTTGTCCAGGCGCTGCTCCATCTTGCTCGATTCCACCTCGCGCTTCTCGAGGGCCGACTCCATCGCATCGAGTCCATCCTCGCGCTTCGTCAGCGCGGACGTGCGGTCCTCCAGGCCGGCCGTGGCCTTGGCGAGGTTCGAGAGTTTCTCCTTGAGCTCCCGCTCGGCACGGGCCAGCTCCGTCTCGCGAGCCCGGATCGTCTCCTCCCGCGCGGCCGTCGCCTTTTCGCGGTCCGCGATCCCCTGGATCCGTTCTTCGTGTTTCTTCGACTCCATCCGGACCTTCTTCTCCAGGTCGGATTGGAGCGCTTGGTCCCGAGCCAGCTCCTTCTGGGATGCCGCGATCTTTCGTGCCTCGGCGGCCAGCTCCCGTTCGGCCGCCTCCTGCGCCTTCCGTTGGGATTCGATCTCCCCCTTCGCGGTCCCGACCTCGTCCTCCCGGCGAGAAACCTCCACTCCGCGCTGGCCGAGCCGCGTCTCGAGTTCGTGGAGGGCGGCCTCCCGCTCCGTGAGCACTTTCGTCCGGGTGTCGAGGGCGGCCTCGCGGCGGTCGGTTTGGGCAACGGATCGGCGCAACTCCTCTCCCTTCGACCGGAAGGAGGCTTCGTCGGCCGCGAGTTGTTTCTCTTTCGCTTTTACGACGGCGAGCGCGCGCTTGGTCTGATCCGCCTCCGCGCGCGTTTCCGCCTCCCGCCGCTTCAGGTCGCGATCCACGGACCGCTGTCGCTCCTC
>VBMR01000096.1 GCA_005878325.1 Methanobacteriota archaeon
TTTAAGTACGGTGGTCCCCAATTGGTCCAATCAGTAGTTCCTTTCATCTGTCCCGCTGTGGTTTAGTGACATTGTCGATGAAGTACGATGCGTATCAAGACCTATTCCGAAAGCTTGGGACACCACAGGATATCGACTTCCTGGCCGAGAACTTCGGCTACGACAAGGAACTCCTGTTGGTCATCTATACGCAGCGGGTTGTGCGCGAGACCACGAAGAAGTTCTACCGGGTGAAGGCACAAGCCCGCCGCCTTGCCTTCATGTGGCAGAACGGGACGAGCTTGTTGGAGATCGCGAACAAATTCGACTTCCCGGCCATCCTGACGGCCCTCATGGTCCTCGAGCAGAGGAAAATCTCCCGCAAGAACTTCTGGAAGATGATCAACGACCTCGACTCCGTCAAGGACCGCCGTCTCCGGAGGGAACTGGAGGACGTGGCCCGCGCGGACATCGTCTACTCGCCAGAGGGCTCTGCCCGCCAGTACGCCCGAGGCCGCTGGGGCGAGGCGAAGCTGCACACCTGGCTGGACGGCCGCGGGCTCGAGTATGAAACGGAGAAGGACCTTCGGGCGAAGTACGACAAGACGCCAGACATCCTCGTCCACAAGCCGATTGAGATGAACGGCTCGAGGAAATACTGGATCGAGTCGAAGGCCACCTTCGGCGACCCGTACGAGGTTCGCCGGCACATCAAGAAGCAACTCCAGCCGTACAGCGACATGTTCGGCGATGGCGCGGTCGTCTACTGGTTCGGGTACGTGGACGATCAGCGATACGACTTGCCAGAGGGCGTCGACATCATAAGCCCGACCTTCTTCGAGAGCCCGCCGGTTCCCTTTCCGTATGTGCCCGTCGGGGAGACCCGTCTGGAGGATCGGCCTCTGGTCTCCAATGCCATCGACCTGCCCGAGTGAAGACCCGCAAACGTTTTTACCTGTCCCCTCCATGGACGCGAAAGTGGTGGAAGAAGAGGTTGTCCGGGTCCGCATGCCGCGGGCGAAGGAAAAGGAGATCCTAGGGATCGCGGACCAGCTCCTCGGGGCGTCGAGGGTGCGCGTTATGTGCCAGGATGGGAAGAGCCGGCTCGGCCGGATCCCGGGGAAACTGAAAAAACGGATGTGGATCCGGGAGGGCGATCTCCTCATCATCAAGGTCTGGGAATTCCAGGACGAGAAGTGCGACATCCGCCATCGGTACACGAAGACCGAGTCCAGCTACCTCAGCCGTCGAGGCCTCATCCCGAAGTCAATCAACGTCTTCTGAAGGCCCATAAAGCTCTTAGTTGAGCGGGCCGTTCGTTTCGCAACCGAATGATTGACGACCGTCGCCTCCGGCACCTCGAAACCCAGGTCGACAAGCTCCGGACGAGGACGAAAGACTCCTCGACGCGAAAGACCTACGACCAGGTCTTCGACCACGCGGCGCTCCTGACGATTGCGTCGCTGATCAGCGACGACGTCATCTCGACCTTGGACTACCCGGTGAGTACGGGGAAGGAGGCGAACGTGTTCCATGGGACGGATTCGAAGGGTCGCGCGAAGGCCCTGAAGATATACCGGATCGCAACCGCCACCTTTCGAAACATCGCGATGTACATCGAGGGCGACCCCCGGTTCAAGCGAGTCAAGCGGGCGACGAAGCCTACGATCTTCGCGTGGGCCCAGAAGGAGTACAAGAACCTCGTGCGGATGGGCGATGCCGGCGTACGGGTGCCGCGGCCCGAACGAGTCTTGGACAACGTGGTCGTTATGGAGTACATCGGGGACGAGACGCAGCCGGCGCCGTCCCTTCGCGAGGCAGCCCCCGCGGACCCTCAAGCCGTGTTCGAGGACGTGGTCGAGAACCTTCGTCGGATCCGCAAAGCGAGCCTCGTCCATGCGGACTTCAGCGAATACAATCTGCTCTGGTGGGGCGACCAGGTCGTCGTGATCGACGTCGGGCAAGCGGTCCCATTGGATCACCCCCGCGCCGAGGAGTGGTTCCGAAGGGACGTCGTGAACACGGTCCGCTATTTCCGGCGGCTCCGAATCGACACGAGTCCATCGAGTCTCGAGCAGGCGATCCTCCGAGGCTGACATGTTGTACGCGCGGATTCCCGCGGAGCGGCTCGGGGTCCTCATCGGACCTGAGGGAGAGACGAAACGGCGGCTCCAGGAGAGGACCGGGACCACAATTGCCGTCGACTCGGCGACGGGAGACGTGACGATCGACGAGACGCGCGCAGCCGATCCGGTCCTGGCACTCAAGGCACGGGACATCGTTCAGGCAGTGGCCCGCGGCTTCTCCGAGGAACGCGCCTTCCGTCTCCTCGATGAAGACTCGTACATCGAAATCCTCGACATCAAGGACTTCGCGCGTTCGAAAAATCGAATCACGCAGGTGCGCGCAAGGCTCATCGGGACCCGCGGGAAGACCCGTCGGATTATCGAGGAGTTGACCGGCGTGGACGTCAGCGTGTGGGGCCACACGGTCGCCATGATCGGAGGACCCTTCGAAATGGGGATTGCCCGGGAAGCTATGATCATGCTCCTGCGCGGCAGCGAGCACAAGACCGTGTACCGGTTCCTCGAGCGGAAACGATCCGACCTCAAGGCCTATCAGATGGGGTTCTAGGGCGTACCGCGAAACCCTTTAAGCCCCTCGGGCTCCATCCCTTCTTCCATGCCGTCCGAGGACGGAGAGGCCCTCCTCATGGGATACCGCGCGTCCCTCCGAGACTGGTTCACCGATCCCAGCGCCGCGAACCTGATGCGGCTCCGCGGGGAGCTCCAGGTCGTTTCCCGCTGGCTCGACGTTCGGAAGAAGTCTGCACTCCGTAAGAGTGCGGAAGCGGCCCTCGACGCGGTCTCGCGCTTCTACCATTTTGGCGAGGAGATCGGCGGCTTCACCGCCTCCACTCGGTCCGCCGAGACGGCAAGCCTTTTCGACCTCGCCTCCGTCGGGATTCTGGCGCTCGAGAACGTGCGGACCGCCGACAAGCCAAGCCCGCTGCGGTTCCTGATGAGCGGCCTCTCGGAGGGGTTGATGTTCCTCGGAAGCCGACAATACGTCTCCGGGAGCGACGCGGTCCTACGGGCGACGTATCGGGCCCATGCCCTCGCGGTCCAGGATGCCTTGTGGTCCCTGGCGACGGACTTCCGCGACCCGGAGCAACTCGATTCGATTCGCGAGGCCCGCGCGGCGATTGGCACCCTGTTCGCCCAGTTCGACGAACCGAGCGTGCCCCTCGGCACGAAGGTGGCCCTCCTCCAGCAGTTGTACGGCCTCGTTGCGATCATCCGCTGTGCCAAGCTGGCCGAGGACCTACGCGGGATTGCGGGGACCACCTCGAAGCAGGACGAATAGAAACGGAGACGCACCCGGTCGTTCCGTGCAACGCAAACCGGACAATCGTTATATAACGCTCCGAACTACTTCGATTGGGGTCGTCGGCTGCCGAAGTACATCTATCTGTTCGAAGAGGGCAGCGCCTCGATGCGCGACGTGCTCGGCGGCAAGGGGGCCGGCCTTGCCGAGATGACCCGCCTCGGGCTGCCTGTTCCTCCCGGCTTCACGATTACGACGAAGGCGTGCAATGCGTACGCCAAGTCGGGCCGTTTCCCCCCCGGCATGTGGAAACAGGTCGAAGACGGCCTTGCGGCGGTCGAGGTGAAGATGGGCCGGCGGCTCGGGGACCCCGAGAGCCCCCTCTTGGTCTCGGTCCGATCCGGTGCGAAGTTCTCAATGCCCGGAATGATGGACACCGTCCTGAACCTCGGGTTGAATGATGCGACCGTCGAAACCCTGGCCCGGACGTCGAACGCGCGCTTTGCGTGGGATGCGTACCGCCGGCTCGTTTCCATGTTCGGCCGGATCGTCAAAGACATCGACGGGCAGAAGTTCGAGGCGATCCTGGACCGGCAGAAGGAGTCGTCCCGAGCGAAGAAGGACACGGACCTCAGCGCCGAGGACCTGCGGACCGTCACGCTGGAGTTCAAGGAACTCTTCCGGAACGAAACCGGCGGGCCCTTTCCGCAAGACGCGAGGGATCAGATTCGGGAAGCGATCGGGGCCGTCTTCCGTTCGTGGAACGGGAAGCGGGCGGTCGACTATCGGAACTTCCACAAGATCCCGCACAACCTGGGCACGGCGGCAAACGTCCAGGCGATGGTGTTCGGGAACATGGGACCCGACTCCGGGACCGGGGTCGCCTTCACGCGCAATCCCTCGACGGGAGAGAAGCAATTGTTCGGGGAGTTCCTGCCGAACGCGCAAGGCGAGGACGTCGTCGCGGGGATCCGCACCCCGATGACAATTGTCCAGCTCCGCGACGCCTTCCCTGCCGTCTACCCGCAGTTCGTCGAGGTCGCGGACCAGCTCGAGAAGCACTACCGCGATGTGCAGGACATCGAATTCACGGTCGAACGCGGGAAGCTTTGGATGCTTCAGACCCGCACCGGGAAGCGGTCCGCACGCGCCGCGGTGAAGATCGCCGTGGATATGGCCCGCGAAGCTCTCATCTCCAAGCGCGAGGCCATCCTTCGGGTCGAGCCGATGCACGTCACCCAGCTCCTCCTCCCTCAGTTCGACGAGAAGGCGAAGGCGGCGGCCCGCCGGGAAGGCCGGTCCCTCGCGAAGGGATTGAACGCGTCTCCTGGAGCGGCCGCGGGGTTCGCGACCTTCGATCCCGACGAGGCGGAGAAGATGGGTCGGGATGAGAAGAAGCCGGTCATCCTGATCCGCGTCGAGACGTCGCCAGACGACGTCCACGGGATCCTCCATTCGAAGGGCGTCCTGACCGCCCGCGGCGGGGCCACCAGTCATGCCGCTGTCGTCACGCGCGGGCTCGGGATCCCCTGCGTGGCCGGCTGCGAATCGATCGTCGTCGAGTACGACCAAGGACTGTTCCGAGCCGGAGAAACGGTCGTCCGCCGCGGGGACTTCGTGTCCATCGACGGCGGCACCGGGGAGGTGTTCGAGGGCCGGATTCCGACGATTGAGCCGGATTTCCGAAAGGAGACGGACTTGCAAACCCTCCTGCAGTGGGCGGATGAGGAGCGCCGCCTCCAGGTCTGGGCCAATGCCGACTATCCGAGGGATGCGGAGCGCGCCCGGGAGTTCGGCGCCCAGGGGATCGGGCTCGACCGGACGGAACACATGTTCATGGAGACGGATCGGCTCGACATCGTGCATGAAATGATCCTTGCCGCCCCGGACTATCGTCGGATCGCCGGGCAGATGCGCGCGCTCAAGGCCGAGCTCGAGACAGCTAAGGGGGAGAAGCGCAACGCGGCGCAGAAGCGCCTCGACGCCCTCGAGCCCCTTTTCGCCGATCTCTCTCGCCACTACCTAGGTTCCCTGGAAAAGCTCGGGCGGCTCCAAACGCACGATTTCCTCGGGATCTTGCGGGCCATGCAAGGGCTGCCCGTCATCATCCGCCTGATCGATCCGCCGCTTCACGAGTTCCTTCCGAGATACGAGACCCTCCTGGTCCAGGTCACGAAGCTCGCGATGGTCCGGGAGGATCCGGACCTCCTGAGCCGAAGCGCTCGTTCGGAGGAGGATCAAGCGTTCATCGAAGAGGTGAAGGAGGCTGGCGGCGGGTCCCTCGCCCGCGGGGTCGAGGAGACTCTGCCGAAAAAACAGCGCTTGCTGGAGGCCGTGGCCATGCAACGGGAGTCGAACCCGATGTTGGGCCTCCGAGGCTGCCGGCTCGGAATCACGTTCCCCGAGATCACGGAGATGCAGGTCCGCGCGATCTTCGAAGCCTCCTGCGCCCTCACGAAGGAAGGCGTCGTCGTGAAGCCGGAGATCATGATTCCACTCGCGGGTCATGTGAACGAGTTGAGGATCGAGAGAGAGGCTCTCGAAAGGGTGGCGAAGGAGGTGATGGAGCGCGAGGGGGTTTCGATCGCCTACAAGTTCGGGACCATGATTGAGCTGCCGCGCGCGGCCCTTACGGCGGATGAGTTCGCACGTCACGCGGAGTTCTTCTCCTTCGGGACGAATGACCTGACCCAGACGACGTTCGGCTACAGCCGGGACGATGCCGAAGGGAAGTTCCTCTTGGACTTCGTCGATCGCGGGATCCTGCCGGTCAATCCTTTCCAGACGTTGGACCGAGACGGAGTCGGTCAGCTCATGGAGATCTGTGTGAAAAAAGGCCGAAAGGTCCGGGAGGACCTGGAGGTCGGCATCTGCGGAGAGCACGGCGGGGACCCCGCGAGCATCGAACTGTGCCATTCCCTCGGGCTCAACTACGTGTCGTGTTCACCCTTCCGTGTCCCCGTCGCCCGCTTGGCCGCCGCGCATGCAAAGCTTCGAGAAGAGGTTGGCGAATTCGGGGATCGCTGACGTGGTGCCAAGGTGGCCGGTTTCGTCGACTCGCCATACGTCCTCGTGGCCCTCCTGCTGGTCTCGGCCTTCACGATGCCGCTCGTCTTCATGGTGTGGATTCGCAACACCGCGCGGCACGACCGGGAACCCTGGAGGTTCGTGATCAAGGCGTTCCTATGGGGCGCCGTGTTCAGCGTGATCATCGCCATCATCTTCAGCCTCGTCCTCGCCGTCACCCTCGGCCAGATTCGGCCGCTGAACGAGTGGCTCGCGCGTCGAATCAACGATCCGGAAATGATCCCGCTGATTATTGGCGCGGTTATTGTCGCGCCCTTAGTGGAGGAGGCCGCCAAGGGTCTAGGGGTCCGTGCGGGACGCCCGGAGATCCAACGTCTCCTGGACGGCCTCGTCTACGGGGCCGCCGCCGGACTCGGCTTCTCCGCGACGGAGAACCTGTTCTACGGGATTAGCCAATTACTCGATCCGAAGGGTGGGGCAACCGCGTCCTTCGCTCTCATCGCGGTCCGTTCCTTTTCGTCCTCGTTCCTCCATGCGAGCGCCACGGCGACGGTCGGATATGGGCTGGCGAAGAGCTGGCTTACCCACCGGACCTGGGCCGTCTTGCCGTTCTATTTCATCGCGGTCCTCATGCACGCAAGTTTCAACCTCCTGTCGGTCTTTGGTGAGCTGTATAGGACCGAATACGGGGACGTCGCAGTCGCGATCACGTTCGGAGCGGCCGTGACGATCGCCCTCGTCGCGATCACGGTCATCCGGCTGAAACTGGCGTCTCAATCGCGCGCGATTCCGCGATGACGCCCTCCGTTTCGGGAGACGGTCCCGCGGATTTTCCGGTTCGGAATCCTTCACGCACAAGGGCAAGAGTCCCCAACCTCGAAATCGTTAACTATCGGGACGTGCTGCGAGGGAGGCATGCGTTTTCGTTTCGAGATGGATGGGGATTCCTACTCGAAACACAAGGACTCGTTCAAGCGGCTCCTCGCGAAGCACGGACTCCGTTGGCGGGGTTCCCTCGACCGCCCCTTTTGGGCGAGCGGGACGGAACGAGTCACGGCCGTCTTCGACCGGGATACGGAGAAGGACCTGCTCCGCTCCGCGCTACTGATATGGGAAAGCGCAAACAAATCACGCCTCCTCGAAGACCTGAAGGCGTGGGCATGGGAGATCGGCGTCAAGGCTTCGGAAGACCGATCGCCGTCCACGGAGGAAGTGAGCGACGAGGTCGAGCAGGCGTTGCGTTATTGGGACATCGTATGGAAGCCCAACGTGGATTGGCTCCGTTCGCAAGGTCGCCCGAAAGCCTGGATCGAGGCCGACCTGAAGCGTTGGAAGCAGCGGCGCCAGGAACGTCAGCGCGAACTCATCGGTCAGGCGACGGACTAGAACGAGGGCCTCGCTCGGATTTCAAGGGAGTCGAAGCAGTCGAAACAGTAGCCCTGGCGTCGATCGTCCGGGAGCAGCACGATGCGCCTACGGCACTTCCGACATCGACTCTCTGGATCGCTGTTCGAAGACCTTCGGATATCCGGACGAAGCTTCCATGAGATCGTACGCGCCCCCCGAGCCGCAGTCCGGGCCACGGAGTCGGTCGAATCTATAAAAGCGTTGTGCGGTCGGGGTGGCGGACGACCTGCGACGGGTTAATGTCCGCTGCGTCTGATGCCTTCTCTCGTGCTCGCGGGCTTCGTGACCTTTGAAGGGATCGACGGGTCCGGGAAGACGACGGTGAGCCGCCTCGCGGCGGAGCGCCTGCGGTCTCAGGGACACGCCGTCTACCTGACGAGCGAGCCGACCGCGGGATGGCTGGGAGAAGCCGTCCGCCGGGGAATTGAGGAAGACGTCGGGGCCGTCGCCGAGGCCCTCCTGTTCCTGGCGGATCGCGCGGCGCACATCCCGGACATCCAATCGCATCTGGCCAAGGACGAATTGGTCCTGTGCGACCGCTACGCAGATTCGACGTACGCCTACCAGGGGGCGCGCCTCGCGGGAATCGTCCGCGATCCGCTCCGCTTCCTCCAGCGCGCGAGCGAAGACTGGGTCCTCCTTCCCGATCTCACCGTCTTACTGAAAGTGCCTCCTGATGTGGCAATCGCTCGAATCAAGGATCGTCCGGACCGGATGCGCTTCGAAGACGTGACCCTCCTGACGAAAGTCGCGGCCAACTACGACCGGTTGGCGAAATCTCGAAGGTTCGTCATCGTGGATGCCAACCGTTCCGTGGATCACGCGGTCGACGACGCGGTTTCGGCGATCGAGAGACGACTCCCTACGCGGCCTGGAGCGTGAGTCCGCTCGGAGCGTCGGACCGGCCCGTCCCGGCTAAAAAGGCACCCGCGAACACTCTCGCGGCTTCCACGTCTCCCCGTTCGAGTTGGATGAGAAACGCTTTGCCGAAGAGGACCTGCAACGAGGCGTCATGCCTCTCCGTCGCCATGATGACGCATTGGTGGAGCGGTGGGAGGCATGAATCGAGGGTTCAGAAAATCACCTTCGATTCTCATTTTCCCCATGGAGTTCGCTTATCCAACGTGGACAAAGCTATTTATCCGGTCTCCTGATTTATGCGGCATCAGTGGGATGCACGCATGGAGTCTGCCGCCCACCACAGGACCTCGTCCCACCGGGGCGACGGCTTCGTCGGCGTGATTTACGGCGACATCGGCCCGACCTCCTTCCGCTGTTCCGTGGTCGAGGCCGTGGAGCGAATGGAATTCGTCCAAGTGGTCCACGAGACATGCGGGACCGTCCTCGGCCGCGTCGAGGAGATTCAGCGAAAGACTGACCTGTCCCTCGACCGAGCCCAGCTCGTCGGGGACGGGGAACCCGTCAACGTGGAGGAGCGGGTGTCCGCCCAGGTCAGCGTGATCGGATATCGCGACGATCGAAGGCTCCTCCAGGTCCCTAGGACCCCGTTCCGGGCGGGGGAGCCGGTCCGACGGGCCGAGACCGGGACGATTCAGGACGTTCTCGGCCTCACGGAGGACAAAAAGCACGGGGCGTATGCGGGACTGCTCTCGGGCCACGATGTGCCCGTGTATCTTGACATCAATGCGATGGTCCAGAAGCACGTCTCCATCCTCGCAAAGACGGGTGGCGGGAAGTCCTACATCGCAGGCGTCCTCATCGAGGAGCTGATGAAGCACCGCGTGACCTGCGTGATCCTAGATCCCCACGGAGAGTACGCCTCGCTGCGGGAGAAAGGCAAGGTTGCCCACGGGGCATCTCGCTTCCATGTCGAGCCTCGCGCCTACGCGGACGCGATTCAGATCTTCTCCCCCGACACGAAGATCAATACGGGGAGCCGTCCGCTGAAGTTCACCTTGAGCAACCTCGATGCCCGAGACATTCTGTCCCTGACCGGATCCGCCCGAGTCCGCACGCATCTGACCGCACTCCGAAAAGCCTTGGACCTCCTCCGGCAGGCGACGAAGGATTACACCATTCGCGATATCATTCGGGTCCTCGAGCGGGAGGAGGATCCGCAGAACGCTTCGCTGATCGACGAACTCGAGTATCTGAGCGAGGTCGAGATCTTCGCGAAGGAAGGGACTCGGATTGACGAACTGGTGATCAAAGCGAAGACGACGATCATCAACCTGAAAGGGGTGCCGCCGGACATCCAGGAATTGGTGGTGAACCGGCTCGCGACCGCGATGTTCGAGCTGCGGAAATTGGGTCGCATCCCTCCGATGATGCTCGTGGTGGAGGAGGCTCACAACTTCTGTCCACAGGTCGGCCAGATCGCCTCGTCGAAGATATTCCGGACCTTGGCGTCCGAAGGACGCAAGTTCGGGCTCGGACTCGTGGTGATCACCCAGCGGGCCGCGAAGGTCGACAAGAACGTCCTGAGCCAGTGCAACACGCAGATCATCCTGAAAGTCACGAACCCGAATGACCTGAAAGCGATCATCTCGAGCGTCGAGGGACTCACGGCCTCCATGGCGGAGGAGATCTCGCGCCTCCCAATCGGCGTCGCCATCATGACCGGGGGCGGACTCGAGATGCCCCTCATGGTCGAAGTTCGTCCGCGAGAAACGCGACATGGAGGGGAAAGCGTGAAGGTCATCGAGGATTGACAGATTCCAGTCGGATTTTCGTTCGACAAGTGTCAAAGGACAATTGTGCGCCCATTGACTATACATGACCCCAATAGACTCATAAAAAAACGTGTCTCTCAATTACGATATGACCCTCCAAATCTGCTCGGGTGTGAACCTTGCGGATTCTGCGGCCTTGGATTGGCCACGGCGAGGACCGCCGCGGCATGGGCTTGTGGGCCATCGACCGATACTTACGTAAGTTGAGGGCCGTCGACATTCGACCGAACCTGCCGTAGCGAGGGGTGCGGCATGAGCGAGACCCTCGGCGGCACCTCTACCGAATCCCTGGGGCCGAATCCTTTCGGAACCAATGGCTGGCCGTCCGACGCGCGAAGTTCCGTAGGTTCCCCAAATTCATCCAAATCCCCCGACGTTCGGACCGTGCTTCTCTACGCTCAGGACAGCAAGGGAATGGGTCACGTCGCACGGACCTTGACGATCGCTCGCCATCTCCTCGCGGCGTATCCAAACACCGTCGCCTACATCGCGACGGAATCTCCCATCACCAGCGAATTTTCCCTTCCCAAGCGCTGCGATTACGTCAAACTGCCCACCCATTGGCTCTCCTGGGCTGATCACGAGGACGACACCCAGCACCTGCACGACGATCGAGCCAAGCTCTTGTGTGAAATCGCCCTCCGTCTGGCTCCCGACCTCGTCGTCGTCGATCACGAGCCAGTGGGACACAAGGGAGAGTTCCGGGCCGGTCTCTTCGCCCTGAAAGCCCAACGCCCTTCGACGAAGTTCGTCTTCGGTTTGCGCGACATCATGGACGATGTGGGTCGCATCCGGGCGCAGTGGCAGGAATTGGGGGTCTTTGAGGCGCTCGAGACCGTGTACGACGGCATCGCGGTGTTCGGTGAACGCAGCGTGTACGACATCGCGGATGCTTGTGGGCTCCCCCCATCCATCCGGTCCAAGCTCCACTACTGCGGATACATTGTCCGGGAGCCGCCCCGGGTCGCGGGGGCCGAGGTGCGGCAGGAGTATGGCATTTCCGAAGATGGGCCCCTCGTTGTGGCGACCGTTGGCGGTGGGAGCGACGGATATCCGGTCCTCTCGGCGACCCTCGACGCCCTGGACCGTCTGCAAGCCGCCCATCCCAGTCTCAATGCGATTCTCGTGACCGGACCGCTCATGGCGGCCGATCAGCAAGCGGCCTTGCGGGTCCGAGCCACCCCGAGGCGGCGCATCGTGTCCCGCGCCGACAATTTCCGACTCGTCGGTGCCGCCGATGCGGCCGTGAGCATGGGGGGCTACAACAGCGTGTGCGAAGCCCTGTTCTCCGGCAAGCCCCTCGTGATCGTGCCTCGCGTCCGGCGCAAAGTCGAACAGCAGATTCGTGCGGAGATCATGACGGCGAATGGCCTGGCCCGATGGGTCCATCCGAAGGACCTGGACGGAACGAACCTCGCGGAGGCCCTGGAGTGGGCGTTGCAACGCAATCAGGACGTCCACGCGCGACGGGTCCGCGAAGTGATCCCCTCGTTCGACGGCGCCTCGCATCTGACTGCCTATCTCGCCCGATGGCTCGAGAACGGTCACGACCGTCTTTCGTCTCCAAAGGAACTGATGCCCGTGGAGCAAGCCGCATGAACCCGGTGCCGACCGCCCCGCTGTCCAACGTCCCGCTCCGGTCATGAACGAATCTCGAGGCGACGGGACCCTCACGATCCTGTTGTATGCACAGGACAGCAAGGGAATGGGTCACGTCACGCGCAACCTGACGATCGCCCGCCATCTCCTCGCCGCGTATCCGAACGCCGTGGCCTTCATCGCGACCGAATCGCCCATCGTCGACGACCACCTGTTGCCGGAGCGCTGTGACTACATCAAGCTGCCCAGGCGTCTGATCCCCAGTGGGGTCCGCGAGACGCATGAGGAAGCCGTGGCGGGCAAGGACCACTTTCGGGACGTCCGATCCAACATGCTGCGGGAGGCCGCTTTGGGACTGGCCCCGGACCTCGTCCTCGTGGACCATGAGCCCCTCGGGTATCGTGGGGAATTCCGCGACGGGCTCCTCGCCCTCAAGGAGCGGTATCCCGAGACGAAGTTCGTCTTCGGTCTGCGCGACATCATGGACGATGCCGGGAAAATTCGATCGAAGTGGCGGGAGAAAGGGGTGTACGACGCTCTCAAGAACCTGTACGATGGAATCGCGGTGTACGGTTCTCGTTCCCTCTACGACGTCGGCAATGCGTACGGCATCCCGTCCCCGATCCAGTCCAAGCTGCACTATTGTGGATTTGTCGTCCGCGAACCGCCGCAGGCCGATCCCGCCGCGGTTCGTTTCCACTACGGGTTTCCGCAGATGGGGCCTCTCGTGGTTGCGACCGTGGGAAGCGGCGTCGACGGCTATCCGGTTCTCGAAGCGACCGAGGGCGCGGTCAACCGGATTCGCGCGAAGTATCCCGATCTTCGTGCGGTCCTGGTCACCGGGCCGTTTATGCCCGCGGATAAGCAGGCGCTACTCCAGGAGCGCGCGACGGCGGCAATCCGGATCGTGCAGCGGGCTGACAATTTCCAACTGATGGCATGCGCCGACGCGATCGTGAGCATGGGCGGATACAACAGCGTGTACGAAGCCTTGGTCGTCGGCCGACCCCTCGTGATCGTTCCAAGGTGCACGCACAAGGTCGAACAGCGCATCCGTGCGGAGACGCTCGCCGCCCACGATCTCGCCCGATGGATCCATCCGGAGAGCCTGAGCAGCCGGCGCCTTGCGGAGGACTTGGAATGGGCTTTGTCCCGCGATCGAGAGGCGCACGCGCGACTCGTTCGAGAGGTGATTCCCTCCTTCGACGGAGCCGCGAACCTCACCGCCTATGTCGGCGAGCGGCTCGGTTGGGCTCCCATGGGCGGGCATCATGGCGGGGAGCCATCCCCGATGGTGGAACCCACATGATCTCCATCTCCGCCACCCTGGATTCGGAGGAAACCGCGGCCGTCCTTTCTGCGGCGCTCCAAGAGCTGCAGGGGATGGGGACCCGGCTCGAAGGGTGGACCGCAGACGATCGGTTCACGGAACACGGAAAGAACAAGGTCGTGCGGTTCGATGTTGAGGCACGGCCGCCGGGGGATCGCCGCGTCCACCACTTCCAGTGGGTGGGGAAGTTCCACGACCGTGACGAGGACGCCCGTCGGGTCATGACAGTGCTTCGGGCTTTGGCGATGAGCGGTGGTGGCGGCCGCCGCGGAGTGGCGGTCCCGACCGTCATCGCCTATCACGCCTCCCGCCGACTCCTCCTGATGACGTACGAATCGGGCGAGTCGGTGACCACGGCCATCTCGCGCGACACCCCTGCGATTCTGACGGCACTTGGACGGGCTTTGGCGACCTTGCATGCGCTTCCGGTGGCGCCCCTCCGGATCACATCCCCCGCGGTCGTCCTCGACGACCTGCGACCCCGGGTGGACGATCTCTGCGCGCGCTTTCCCACCGCGGCGGGCATCTTACGGGCCCGATTCGTGGAACTCGAGAAGGAGGCTCCGCCGCTCCCTGCAGTACCATCGTTCGTGCACGGAGACTTCGGACCCGCCAACCTCCTTTGGAGAAGCGGGTACATCGTCGCCCTGGATTTCGACAAGTGTGCCCAAGGCGATCCCGCCTACGACCTGGGGAATCTCCTGACGCAGCTGCTCCGAATCACCGTCCGCAGGCCGGACAAGTTGCAGGACTTCCCTTCCATTCGGGCCATCGTCCTCGATGCATACCAGCGCTTCTCTCCCAAGGACCCTGGCCTGGACCTGCGGGTCGATTGGTACGAGCGAGCGATTATCCTGCGAAAGATCCACAAGCTGGTTTCCAGCGACAGCCAGAACAAGGACGCCGAGGCGAGGCGGAAGCGGGCGATCGAAGCGACCGCCCTCTTGGATCTCTTCTCGACCGGACAAGAGCAGAAGACGCCGGCCCAGTCGCCCGCCGCTTGGATAAAATCCGCGGGACGGGTGGAATCGATCCTGCAGAGACCGGAACCTGTGGTCGTCCGCCCTGAAGGGTTTCCCGTGGATTCCAGGTTTCCGCAGCTCGCGCTCGCCAGCGATCCCAAGGTCATGCTCGAGGTGTTCCGGACCCATCTGAAGCCCGTCGGGGACCGGGTCTACGATATCGTCGATTGTGTGCCCTTCCGCTTCCGGTGCCATCCGTCCGCGAAACGCTGCGTGCTCCAATACACGCTCTACGTGACCGAGCCCAGCACGGGCCGCCGATGGGACCAATGGGTCACCGGCCTCTTGTATGCGAACGAGGGCAAGGCAGAACGTCACTGGAAACAGATGCAGGCGGACGACCATCCCGGGCGGGAAATTCCCGCGGGCTGGATCACCTTCGAACCCGTGGTCCTCATCCCGGAGATGGGGATGCTCGTGGAGGTCTTCCCATTCGATCGAAGGCTCCGGAATCTGAGCCTCGTGATGGGAGGCGCGTGCCAAAGCCTGGAACCGCCCCTCCTGGCCCGACTGGGGCCGGGCGGGTGGCGGGTCGAAGAGCGGACGTTAGAGCCGATCCGATACCGAACCGAGTTGGGGGCGGCCCTCCGATGCAAGATTCGGGCGCACGATCCGGCGACGGACCGAGTCGAAACGATTCGGTGCTTCTTGAAGGTCTACAACCGCGAGCATGGGGCAGAAACGTTGCAGCTCCTTCGGTCCCTGTCCGATGGGCGTGACGATGGACTGAGGCCTTACTCGGTGATCAAGCCGATCGACTATGTGAGTGAGTTCCGGACTCTCGTTTTGGAGGAGGCCCCGGGCCGCCCCCTGACTCAGCTTCTTCTCGAGGGCACGAACCCGGCGGACGCCATGCGCCCGGTGGCGCGGGCCGTCGCCGCCTTCAACCAAGACGAGTTGGCGATTCCGCGGCAGGAGTCGAGGTCCGACCAGGTGGAAACCATCCGCCGAGCCGCCGCCTTGATCCAGTGGGCGTGTCCCGAGACGCGGGCGAACGTCCAAGCGATCACGGATGCGGTCGTCCAAGGGCTGGACGACGTCCCGCCGGGCCCGATCCACGGGGACCTGAAGCCCGATCACATCTTCCTCGAGGGGGACCGCGTGATCTTCATCGATCTCGATCGCGCCACCCTGGGCGATCCGGTCCGAGATCCCGCCCATCTCGTTGCATATGTCATCGGAAGATTCGGCTTGGACTCACTCCCGACGGAGCGGACTCACGCGACGGCGGCCGCGTTCGTCGAAGAATACTTCCGCCACGTCCCGGCGTCGTGGCGGGAGCGTTTTCCCGCGCAATGCGCGGGGGCACTCATCGAGCTTGCGAGCGGATTCTTCAGCCGACACGAATCGGGATGGCGGGAGCAAGTCGCGGAAGCCATCGAAGCCGCACAACATGCACTTGCGGACGGGGTGTGGTGACGGATGCTACCCCACTTTGAGCTACCCAAAAATGGCCCGTCGCCAGGGTTGTGGCAGTCGACCGCGGAACTTCTCGAAGATCCGGCGCTTCCCGCCCTCGGCGCGATTCGGACTCGGGGACTCGCGGCGACGTTGCCCGAGCTCTCGCTTTCCGACAGTCCCGTGGCCCTTCGACCCTGTAACTACGTCGTCGGGTCTCGGGCGACGTTCGAGGCCCGGGTCGGGGACCGCCGTTTCACACTCAAGTTCTACGCGGAAGACCCCTCTGCCGAAGCGGATCTGTACCGAAGGCTCGCTCGGGTCGGACTGGCCCGGGAACACGCGCCCCGGGTGCCGCGCCTGCTGGCCTGGGATGCCCGTCTCCGGGTATTGGTCCTCACCTGGTTCGAGGGACCGACGGC
>VBMR01000083.1 GCA_005878325.1 Methanobacteriota archaeon
TAGGTCATCTCCTCGATCTGCTTGACCGGGTAGTTGTTCATGTCAATGACGTCATCGAGGAGGCGAACCGTTGCACGAATGGTCCCATCGAGTTTCCTCCAATCGACTTCCCAGTGACCTGCGGTGTTGCGTTTCATGTGGCGCGCGAGATCAATCGAACCGAGGTTGCAGGACTCGTAGGGCAAAAGCGGTTGTTCCCCGCAATTTCGTACAACCATGCCATTCCCGATGCAGGAGTGGGAGGCCGACTCGGTGAAATCGAATACGTCTGCGTTCCCAACGAAATCCACGCGCGTCAATATCTCGTCGAAGCGCGAAGCCCGGTGCGAGGACCGCGGAATCCCGGAAAGCCGCCCCTGCTTTTCGTCAAGGAACCCGACCGCCTCTCGGAACCTCTCGCGGCCTTCTCCAAACAAGGCGAGCTCGAAGAGGATCCCGTCGCTCGAATATTCGCGCACATCACCGTGTTTTGCGACGTACGAGAAGAGGGACTTTCGGGCAGGTCGGCTTCGCTCCAGAATCCTCGACCGGATTCCTAGATTGAGGAGAAGCAGCTGCACACCTTGCAGTAGACGTCGGCTCTTTGAGGTCAGGGCGACCCAACAACCGCTAGGATCCGGATGCTTCCGGACTGTTCCGTCTGCAGTGAACAGGGCTTGCAAGAATGCGACTACAACTTCTCTCGGGGCCTGGAAGATGCTCGTTGGGACTTCCTTCTCCGCCGAGTCGACGGGTCTCACGCCGAGCTTTTCGAAGAATTCGACGAAGAACTTCGAATGATACGACAAATGGTAGACGGCATTGGATCGGCGGACGCCTCGGATGTTCCTATTGTACCATCGATTGAGAATGGGCCGGAGTAGAGCGAACATCGGTGCATCGCTTTTCGAGAACGTGAAACCGACTCGGCAATTCTTATCGCCCGATCGTAGCCAACCGTCGCCGACAAGCCACCCCAGGACGAGACCCAGTTCGCGGGACCACTCGGTCGGCAGGTTGAGGACCGTCGTCTTCCCATTCTCGCCGATGTAGACGTCTGATGGCGCAAAGGGAAGTTTTCGAGTCTGAGGAAACCTTCCTTCCCCCGATTGAATCAATAGCCGATGGACTCCCGGCACCAAAGCCGAGACGGGGAACCATCCCTCCGTAGTCAGGAGCTTGTGATCTGCAGTCGCTGTCAGCTCGAATCCGGACTTCGTCGTCACCCGCCAGACCGGCTTCACTCCAGTCTTCCAGGCGCCCACCATGGGCCCGAGCCGAGTCCCTCGTTCCGCCTCATCGCGGCTCGCTAGCAACATGCCGTTCGATTCGGTGATGATCTCCGCGGGAACCCGTCGATCCGTCACTAGCGAAATTCCGCCATTCGGGTAGCGCTCCGCGAGGTCGGCGATTGCGATGAGTCCGAACTCCGTTGACACGAGCGTGTCGCCCGTCACACAAGGGTTCGTCGCTTCCATTTCCGCGATGTTCGGGGTCGGCTGGCGACGATTGTTTTCGTCGATGAAGAAGAGCCCTGGCTCACCGTTCTTCCAGGCCTGAAATGCGATTTTGTCGAGGACCTCGCGCGCGTCCTGCTGCCCGACGACGTCCTTGCTGCGGGGGTTGACGATGTCGTATTTCTTCCCCGCCTTCAGGGCCTCCATGAACGCGTCTGTCACCGCGACGGAGATGTTGAAGTTCGTGATTTCGTTCGTCTTGTCCTTGCATGTGATGAACTCGAGGATGTCGGGATGGTCCACGCGAAGGATGCCCATGTTAGCGCCACGCCGTTTTGATCCCTGTTTAACCTGCTGGGTCGCGGCATCAAACACTTTCATGAAGGACACGGGTCCGCTCGCGACGCCCATTGTTGACTTCACGAAGTCGTTCTTCGGTCGCAGCCGCGAGAAGGAGTACCCGGTCCCCCCGCCGGATTGATGGATCAGAGCGGATTCTTTTAGGGTTTGAAAAATCCCCGCGAGACTGTCGTCGACGGGCAGGACGAAGCAGTTGTGTACGACGACGCCGTTGGCAACATATGTGTTATCCTCCTCGACTTCCAAATTGAACACGCTCGTGACGCCCGCCACCGGTTCAACCGACTCGACCAAGTAGGCTCCGTCGCGAACATACATCGGCTTTCCACCCAAGGTAATCGACCATGGGGCTGCGGTGGCATTCTCCGGGATGTACTCCGGTTTGAGACACGGTGTTTGACCGAGCCCAACCGCGAGCTCGAACAGCTGCCTCACAAGCCCTTCGTTCGATAGCGTGACTCGAGTCTGGTTCACGTTCACTCTCGTTCCATCCCCGTCTGCAACGCCTCGGAGGAGTCCTACGCGGAACTCCGCCGGGGTCGCGTGAATCCAGTCTGGCAGCTTCTTGTCCGCGAACCCGCGGCTGAACTCTGCCGAAATCCACTCGCAAAGGATCTTGCTGTGCGCCCGCACCGTGAGCCATGAGGTTGGAGCATCGATAACGTGAGTAATTTCAGCGCCCACTCCGAACCGGTCCCGTAGAATCGTGGTCAACCGATTCGCATAGATCTCCTCGTGCAGGCCCAGCGTGAAGCGCACGGATCGAAGTTCTGGGTTGATTTCGCCCTCGGCGAGATACATGCCAAGGAACCAGCCGATCATCTCGTCGAGTAGGACTCTCGCCTTCACTGGCTTAATCTGAAGACTTCGCGTCCCTAGCTGCTGATGACGTTGCTTCGATGCATCGGACTGCCCGGTTTTGTTTCTGTATACGAAATCGCCATCGACCTCCCCCTCAAACTCGATCTGGGTCTTGGCGACTGCCTGCGGCGGTCGACCGAGCAGAACATGGCGGCCCGCCAATTCTTTGACCGGTACCCAACCGTCGGGCGTAAGGAACGGGTGCTCATCGGTGGCGAACATGACGGGCATTCGGTGTATCTTGATTCGGTTCACAGTTGACTCTCGCCGCGACGTTGCGAGGACCTTGCGATACCGGCCAGCGTGGGTCAGTACCAAGTCTCCGGCGACAACTTCTTCGATCGGTTTCGGCCCGAGACTCGTGCTGACTGGCGTCCCGGCTGCGAAACAAGCACTCAACTGTTGTAGCTCCAGACCGGCGTTCATAAGCGTCGGACTGTTCGGCAGGAACTCGAGACTTGACATAATCCGGAAGAAAGCCTTCGCGGTCTCCTCGACCTGGGCCTCGGTTGCCCCATAGTTCCGTTCGGCCTGCGCCAGGTTCCAGGCCACCCGCGCGAACAGCTCCCGCGGCGTCTCGATGACGCGGCCCTGGTCGTCCTTTTTCAGGTACCGCTTCTGCAGGACCCGCAACGCGTTCTCGGACAGCTTCGGATCCGGCTCACGGGCCACGACCTCGAGGGCCCTCGTATCCACGACCTTAACTTCTTCCATGACGCAAACCTCCTTCCGGGGGGACGGAAGGTCACATGCCAGTGGCTGTCGCAACCATCCCTGGGGGGGTGGCGCGAAGAGCCGTCCGCTCTATAGCCCTTTTTGAATCACGTTTGTAACCGGCGGCACTTGCACGTGTTACCACTTTTGTTACCATACTGAAAGGTCCCATATCAAGGTAGCGTGGGGCCCCACGAATCGCCTCGCGGCGGACCGGATTCAGAGGAAGGGCAGCTTCACGACGCGGCCCGGATGAGGCACCCCGCGGATGTCGACCTCGAGGGACGTCCCGATTTCGGAGGCGGCTTTGTCCACCGAGGCGAGGGCGATCCCCACGCGAAGCGAAGGGGACATCGTCCCGCTCGTCACGCGTCCCACCTCGGCCCCTTTCATGAGGACGGCAAATCCGTGCCGTGGAATCCCGCGGTCCTCCATGCGGATTCCAACGAGCCATCGATAATCGTCACGTGCCCGTTGCCGCTCGAGCGCCTCCCGCCCGATGAAATCGCGGTCCCACTTCACGACCCAGGCACAGTTCACCTCGAGCGGGGTCTGATGTCCGTCGAAATCCTGACCCGAGAGGAGGTATCCCTTCTCCAACCGCAGCGTGTCCCGCGCCCCAAGGCCGATTGGCCGAAGGCCGAGGTCGGATCCGGCCTTCAGGAGGCTCTCCCACACCTCGGGGCCCTCCGCCGCCGTCGGGAAGAGCTCGAATCCCGGCTCTCCGGTATATCCGGTCCGGGTCGCCAGAAAGGTCCGGCGTCCACTGGAAACGGAGGGCCTCGTTCGAGGCGGCACGGAGGGGTCCTTCGTCCCCGCCCGCCCCCACCCCTCGATTTCCGGTGGAACAGCCCTCGGGGCGGCCCCCCAGGGCGCGGGGGGCACGAAATCGATGACGGCCCCCGCGAAAGACTTCACCTTCGCCAGCTCCACAGACGCGAAGCGTTGCAGGATGTCCGGCGCCCGCGGCCCCTGCAGGGCGAGGCACAGGAATTCGGTCGTGCGATCCTCGAGACTCGCGTCGCGCGCGGCGTGATCGCGGAGCCACGCGACCACGGTCGGTCGAGGCCCCGCGTTGCACACGAGGAGGTAGCGGTCCGGAGCGAGGCACGTCACGATGACGTCGTCGAGGATCGTCCCGTCATCGCGGAGGAGATGCGTGTACCGCGCCCGTCCCGCCGTCGTCGGGATGTCGTTCGCGCTGAGGCGGTCGAGGAAGGCGTGCGCCCCGCGGCCCTCGAGGAACAGCTTCCCCATGTGGCTGACGTCGAACAGGCCCGCGGCCTTGCGCACCGCGAGATGCTCCTCGACGATGCTCGCGTACTGCAGCGGCATCTCCCAGCCGCCGAACTCGATGAGGCGCGCGCCGGCGGCGCGGTGCCAATCGAACAGCGGCGTGCGGAGGGCCATCCCGCCCGAGAATGCGGGAGCGGATGAAAGCCTTCCTCCGGCAAAGCTTATGGCGACCCCCATTATCACGCACGGCCGCCATGGGGCCGTGGGCCAGTACAAAATCTGGGAAGCGTTCTTCGGCTTCCTCGCACTTCTCGCGGGAGGCTTCTACTTCGTCGACACGATCCGGAAAGAACGGGAGTTTGATCGCCTGATCTCGACGACGTCGAAGGAGCTCTTCGTGAAGAACATGAAGCGGATCGAGCAGCTCACCTACGAGCACCTGCCCTCCGCGTACGAGCGGCGGTTCCTCGAGAAGAAGCAGGAGTTCCGGATTAAGGGCTGATTATCCGTTGGACCGCGCGAGGACCACGCGACCCAAGCGCTCGATCGCGTCGCGGTCACGGAGCCGGCATCGGACGACGACCTCGATGCGGTCGGGTCCGTGCACCGCGCTCACGACCTCCCCGTGTTCGTACAGCCAATGCAACTTCCCGGAGGCCCCCGCGTCCTGTGCCAGGATGATGTGGAGTTCGAGAGGGAGGGCGAAGGCTCGATGAATCGCCTCCCGCAGTTCCGCCAGGCCGCGCCCGTCCTGCACGGAGATCGCGAGCGGCACCCGATGGAACTCCGAGTCTGTCAAGAGTCGGGCCATGTCCGCGATCCGCTCCGGCGGCAGGCGGTCGACCTTCGTCAGGATCGGAAGGACGGCGTCCGACGAGACCTTCGGGAACAACGTGCGCGCGGCTAGCCGCACTTTGCGTCGGATTTCGGCGTCCGGATCCGTCGCGTCGATGAGCAGCAGGACGAGGTCCGCGTGCAGGATCTCTTCGAGGGTCGCGTGGAACGCCTCGACCATCCAGAAGGGCACGCCGTCGACGAAGCCGATTGTATCCGTCAGCAAGATCCGGCGGCGGGTGCCGGTCAGGCTGCGGGTTGTCGTCGCGAGCGTGGAGAACATCCGGTCTTCGACCAGGAGGTGCTCGTCCGCGAGGACGTTCAGGAGGGAGGACTTGCCCGCGTTCGCGTATCCCGCGAGGGCGACGAGATGGTATCCGCGATCCTTCCGGAC
>VBMR01000084.1 GCA_005878325.1 Methanobacteriota archaeon
AGTTGCGGGGTCCTTGTGAGGAGCGCCGTGTAGTCGTAGTATCGGCGCGGCATCCCCAGCAGCCCGATCCAGTGCATCGTGAAGAAGACGACGTTCATGCCGACCAGGGTGAAGAGGAAATGGATCCGACCGAGACGCTCGCTGTACATCCGCCGGCTCATCCGCGGGAACCAGAAGTAGAATCCGGCGAAGACGCCGAGGATCGTGCCGCCGAAGAGGACGTAGTGCAGGTGGGCGACGACCCAGTACGTGTCCTGGAGGGGATAGTCCAGTGGGATCGGCGCCTGGAAGACGCCGTTGATCCCTCCGATCACGAACATCGTGACGAAACCGATCGCGAAGAGCATGGGCGTCTTGAGTTCGATGGCGCCACCCCACATCGTCGCGATCCAGTTGAAGATCTTGATGCCGCTCGGCACCGCGATCGCCAGCGTGATGACCATGAACGGGAGGCGGGCGGAGATCGAGAGCCCGGTCGTGAACATGTGGTGGACCCAGACGCCGAAGGAGAGGAAGCCGATCGCCACGGTCGAGAGGGCGATCGCCTTGTAGCCGAAGATCGGCTTGTGGGCGAATCGCGGGATGACCTCCGAGATGATGCCCATCGCGGGAAGGATCATGATGTACACCGCGGGGTGGGAGTAGAACCAGAACAGGTGCTGCCAGAGGATCGGGTCTCCTCCGGCCGCGGGGAACAGGAACTTCGAGAGGCCGTGCCGGTCCAGTAGAAGGAGGAACAGGCCGCCGGCGAGGACCGGCGTCGCAAGGAGGACGAGGCCCTGCGTGACGAGGACGGACCAGACGAAGAGGGAGAGGTTCTTGAACGTGATTCCCGGCGCCCGGAGGCGGAAGATCGTGACGAGGAAATTGATCGCGCCCGCGGTGGACGAGATGCCGAGGAGCTGGAGGCCGACGATCCACATGTCGATTCCCGGGCTCGGCTCGATCACGCTCAGGGGAGTGTAGCCGGTCCACCCGATGTTCGCGGCGCCGATCCACATGATCACGCCGGCCACAGGGATGATCCAGAAGCTCAAGGCGTTGATCCGCGGGAACGCCATGTCCTTCGCGCCGATGAGGGGCGGGACCATCAGGTTCCCGAAGCCCGCGAGGATCGGGATCGCGACGAGGAAGATCATCGTCGTGCCGTGCATCGTGAACAGTTCATTGTAGGTCGCCGGGTCGACGATCGTGGGACCGGGATACGCGAGCTCCGTCCGCATGAGAAGGGCGAGGACGCCACCGATGAGGAAGAACAGGAACGAGTTCGCCAGGTACAGGATCCCGATGTCGTGATGGTACGTCGTCGTCAGCCAGCGCCAGATCCCGACGGGCGAGTTCCGCGCATGATAGCCCGCGGCGACTTCACCGACCATCCAGGGTCCTCGGCTCCTTGAGTCGGCAAGGGGCCGGCGGACCATACCCCGCAACCCGCCAAAAAGGTTTCCAGCATGCGAACGCGAGGCGCCGCAGGGTTGTACCAACACAAACCCTTTAGAGGGCTCGCGGATTCGGCCCGCCAATGTCGGGCCTCCGACGGTCCTTCTTCGCTGCGGCGGTACTCGTCGGATCGCTCGCCGCGATCGCAGGGACCGCCCGCGCGGACGGAGTCCTCACGCCGGGCCAGCAGGCGACGGAACAACTGTTCTATCTCGTCCTGATTCCCGCAATGGGGATCGGGATCCTCGTGATGGTCCTCGTGGCCTACGCGGTCCTCAAGTTCCGGGTGCGGCCGGGCCACACGGAGGGACCGGCATACGCGAAGACCCATGATCGGAAGATTGAGGCCTTGTGGACCGTGATTCCCGCCCTGATCCTCCTCTTCGTCGGTGTCGTCGCGTTTCAAACGCTTATCGTGACGGACACGGTCCCGCCGAATCCGGACGTGACGGTGCTCGTGACCGCCCAGCGGTTTGCGTGGTCTTTCAACATCACATATCCGAATGGCACATACCATGCGAATCAGTCGACCCTGACCGTGAGCGTGGGCCAGACGGTGAAGCTCGTTTTCCAATCGATCGACGTCGCCCACTCGTTCTACATCCCGGCATTCGAATTGAAGATCGACGTGATTCCGGGACACGCGAACGTCTATTGGTTCAAACCTCTCCAGGCGGGGACCTTCGAAATCCATTGCGCGGAATTTTGCGGCCTTCGTCACTTTTCGATGATCGCCCTCGTGCATGTCTTGCCGGCTTGATCGGAGGAGGGACGATGATCCGCGCCGCGGCGTGCCTCCTCGCCCTCGGACTGATCGCCCTCTCGAGTGGACCCGCGATGGCGACCCCTCCTGTGCCAACACTCCCCTTCGCGGCGGACGTGGCCCCTCGGGCGAATTTCACGTTGTACGGAGACGCAATCGCTGGATGGGGATTCTCCAATGCGACCATCTCGAAACCCGGGCCGACCCTCCCCGTCTACCTCGGCGACTCCGTCGAGGTGACGTTGATCGCAAGGGATACCTTCCAACACAACTGGTTCATCGACTACAACAACAACACGAACCAGGAACCCGGGGAGTCAGGGTCGGCGAACTTCAACGGCATGGGCGATCCCAAGGTCGTCCACTTCCCATTCGTTGCGGACCGACCGGGTAACTGGACGTATCGCTGCGGGATCCATCCGACGGGGATGTGGGGTATGCTGCAGGTCATGCCGAACGGGAGACCCGTGAATGCGACGTTGGTCGGATCCTCGACCCGCGGATGGGGCCTGTCGAATGCGACGATCTCCAATCCGGGCCCCGGGATTCGGGTGGGGGTCGGCGCCCACTTCACGCTCACGCTGCTCGCAAACGAGACCGGGGTTCCACACAACTGGTTCATTGACTACAACAACGACTCGAACCCGGGCTCCGGCGAGCCGGTTTCCGGGGACTTCAACGGTCCCAGCGATCCCAAGGTGCTCGTCTTCCCTTTCAATGCGACGCGGGCGGGATCCTTCACCTATCGATGTGCGTTCCATCCCACGGTGATGCTTGGGGTGATTGAGATCGTCGGTCAGGCGTCGGCTCCGACCGGCCTCGGCGTCGGCCTCGTCCCGGGTATCATGCTCATCGCCCTCGGCGGCGTCCTCCTGTTCGCGTTGGTCTACCAAGTCCGCTCCGTCCGGGCCGCGAAGCGACACAAGTGAGGTCGATGACGGACCTCGCGGTCCTCGCCGTCGCATTCGGCGCGATCCCTCTGGGGGCCATCGTCCTCGATTCGTTTCGTGGATGGATCGCGGCGCACCGCGACCTGGCCTGGAGTGGCCTCGCAGGCGTCCTGGTCTTCTTGGGCCTCGCCCATGCCATGGCGTATGTCCTTGAGACCAAACCGTTCTTGTTCGACGGATCGAGCGAGATCGGCTCGATCCTCTTCCTAGCGGCGGGCCTCTCTTTCGGGGGAGTCCTTGGATGGGTCCTCTTCGAAAAGCCCTTCATTCGAACGGAGCCGCTCCGTGTCGTCTGGGCCGCGACCGCCTTCCTGGCCCTTCACAGCGCCGGGGACGGCCTCGTGCTGGGACGGAGCTTCGTCGGCCCGGGCTTCCCGATCGTGTCAATCGATTTCGTCACGATGTCCGCGACGATCATCCACCGTTTCGTGGAAGGGGCCATCGTTTTGGTCCCGGCCTTCGCTGGAGCATTGCGGGTGCGGTCGTCATTTCTCCTCCTGACGGTCTCCCTCGCGGCGATTCCTGCTGCGTTTCTCCCAGGCTTCTTAGCGGGGGCGATGGGGATCGCAGCCGGCGGCGGAGTCGCGCGAACCCTCTCCACATTCCTTGCCTCCATGGAGGCGACTCTCGCCCTCCTCCTCGTTGTCCGCGGATTCGTGCCGATCCTGATCTCGGAACGTGGGCCGCGATGGATTCTTTGGGTCCTCACAGGCTTCATCGGAATCAGCGTGGTCCACTTTCTCGTCGAATGAAGCTCCTAATCGGGAGCGGCGGCCCCCGGAAGGGTCGGAGGGAGCCGCACGAAAGACAGCAAGGCAACGGCGAGCGACGCCGCGAACGTCGCGGTGCCTAGGGCGAGGTGGACGGTCACGATCACCCAGTCGAGGCCGCTCGAGACCGTGAGGGCTCCGATGAATACCTGGGTCCCTAGAATAGCGAGCGCCGCGAAGGACGGAATCACGAGCCCTCGCTGGGCACGGAACCAAAGGACGGCGGCGACGAACGTGAGGAGGAGGCACACAGAGGTGACCGCGGCGGCGAGCCGGTGCGCGTACTCGATCGCGACGAGCGGGTCGGCGAGGTTCGGCACGAGGGATCCGTGGCACAGCGGCCAATCGGGGCAGGCGCCGCCGGCCTCCGTTCCTCGGACGGTCCCACCGAGGACGATCGTCGCGTAGGCGCTGATCGCCCCGAGAATCGCGACCGCCTGGAGGAACCGCCGCCGATCGACCGACGTGTGAAGCGCCCCTCAGCGGGAGAAAGTCGTCCGGGATAAAGCCTCGCTCAGGCTCCATCCAAATGGTCTTTCCTTCCGCGGTTGGATCGAGGCAATCGTTTACGGGCTAGGAACATGCACTTCCCTCAAACCGCGACGCGGCATCTCTGATTTTCAGTACCTGAAGACAACCAGCCTACAGGTTGTGCACCGTCGACCCGGCAACCACTGACTTCGCAGGATGGGGACAAGCCGGTCCACGCGTCGGAGCAGGATTTTCTTCTCTGCGCTCCAAACCAATCCCGTCTGGCCGAGGACAAACCCGGTAGCGAGGGGGCCTCCACAGGTGGGACAGCGATCGAGCGGCGGGGGCGTGTCTACGGCATTCGTGTCCAGGAAACGGCAGACCCAATAGTTAACGCTACCCGGAAGCCGGCGAAGCGCTTCTCACGGGAGAGAGTGGGGACGCAGGGATTTGAACCCTGATCGACGGGT
>VBMR01000085.1 GCA_005878325.1 Methanobacteriota archaeon
AAGACGATCCCGACGCCGAAGCGGGACGAGGCGAAGTCCGCGAAGATGTATGCTGCGCGCTCCTTCGACGTGAACCAGCCCGGCATCCCGCCGGAGAAGATCGTCGGAGGCGTCCTCGGCGGGAGCCTGATCCAGGGCCGCCTCCGGGTCGGGGACGAGATCGAGATCTCTCCCGGACGCCAGGTGACGGTCGGCAACAAGACGGAGTGGAAGAACCTCACGACCTCGATCCGGTCCTTGCACAGCGGGGGCGGGGCGCGAAAGGAGGTCCGCCCGGGCGGGCTCATCGCGATCGGCACGAACCTGGACCCCGTGCTCACGAAGTCGGACGGGCTCGTCGGCCGGGTCGTCGGGCCGCCGGGGACGCTCCCGGAGGTCGTGATGAAGATGACCGTCGAGGTGAATCTCCTTAAGCGAGTCGTGGGGGTGCCGGAGGAACTTAAGGTGGAGGGGATCAAGACCTCGGAGCCGCTCATGGTGTCTGTCGGGACGGCGACGACGGTCGGCGTGGTGACGTCGGCCCGGGAGAATCGGGCGGACATGGGCCTCAAGATCCCGGTCGTCGCGGACCCGGGACAACGGGTCGCGGTCTCCCGACGGATCGGCGGCAAGTGGCGCCTCATCGGCCACGGCGTGATCAAGTAGTCCGCATGGAAAGTCCGCCCCTTGTCCTCCTGGTTGAAGGATCGGTTTCGTGTAAATACACGAAACGGCCACTCTTGTTCCCAATCGTGGCATGCCTTCGATTTCGTGCAAATGCACGAAACTCAACCAATGGTGGCTCGGGTCACCTCATGGTCGATCCCGTGGAAGGAGAGGAATCCGTCGATCTCTGCTAGGAGGTTTGGGCGGACGAAGAGAACCGACTGCCCGAGATATCGTACCCCATCCCGTTCGACGAATCCCGCGTACCGGTATGGCCTTCCATCCGGACTCGCGGTATCTCCGTAAACAAATCGGTAGACGCGTGCGGTCTTCGGTCGATCCTTGCTGTCGACGTCCCAAGTTATGAGGAAACCCGACTCGCGAGCCTTTCGCTTCCCTTGCCGCACGCGGGCCATCGTCGTCTTTCGAACCATATCGAGCGCCTTTTCGTGTATATACACGAAATGGAAAGGTCTCGATGAGACCTCTCGCCGGAGGTGGCTGAAAGTGAAATTTCCTGGAGGGATTCCTTCCAGCGACCTTTCCTCAACCCGACGACGATACGGCCAAGAAGGAGGGCCACCATGGCCGCATTCCGATGCGCGTCCTCCATCGCGACCCGAAGACGGGGGAGATCAAGCTCCGCGTGGAAAACCCGGACGACCTGTGGCATCTGCACAACCTGGTCCTCCCCGGGGACCACGTCCGCGCGTCGACGTATCGGCGGGAGGATCTGAAATCGGACAAGCTGCGGCCGGAGAGAGGGGAGAAGGTCCGCGTCACCCTGACGATTCGCGTGGAGGGCGTCGACTTCCAAGCCTTCTCCGACCGCCTGCGCATCACGGGCGTGATCGTCGAGGGACCGCAGGATCTCGGACGGCATCACACGCTGAACGTCGGCGTGGAGGACGTGCTCTCGATCCTCAAGACCTGGCGACCGCACGAGCTCCGCCGCATCGAGGAGGCGGTCGCCGCGGCCCAGAAGCCCCTCGTGTCCTTCCTCTCCCTCGACGACGAGGAGGCGCTCCTCGCACAACTCCGGCAATATGGAGTGCGGGAGCTGGCGACGATCCGGGCTCCGGGTCACGGGAAGATGTTCCCGACCGGGGACGCGGAGAAGGCCTTCTTCGAGGATATTGTCGCGCAGCTGCGGTCGACGGAGACCGGAGAAGCGTTCGTCGTGGTCGGGCCCGGCTTCACCCGCGAGGCGTTCGTCGAGTACCTGAAGGCCCACGCGCCCACGGTGGCCTCGAAGGTGCACGTCCACGGCACGGCGCACGCGGGGATGCAGGGGATCCAGGAGGCCCTGAAGTCCGGGGTCGGCGCGAAGGTGTTCGGGGAGAGCCGCGTCGGATACGAGACCCGCGCGGTCGAGAAACTGCTGGAGGCAATCGCGACGGACCGCCCGTGCGCCTACGGCCCCGCGGAGGTGCAGGAGGCTTCGGATGCGGGGGCGGTCGAGACCCTCCTCGTCAGCGACGCGGTCGTCCGGGATCCCGGGATCGAGGATCTGATGCGGGCCGTCGAATCCGCGCAAGGGACCGTGGTCCTGGTGAGCCGTCACCATGAGGCCGGCCAGAAGCTCGAAGCCCTCGGGGGCGTCGCCGCACTCCTGCGGTTCGCGATCAGATAGAGGGCACGCAGTCAGGAGTGGTTCCAGGTGAACATGCGCGCTATTTATCCACGTCCTTCAATCTCGAAATCGGGCGAGGGAGATGAGGGGCCGCTATCTTTTCCGCGCGGGACGAAAGGACCACAAGTTCGAGGTGTTGGAGATTCGGCCAGACGGCTTGCGGCTCCTGGTCCCTCGACGGACCGTGCTCGCCGCATGGGGGGCGGCCTTGGCCATTGCCTATTACGTGGGCTCCCAACTCCTCTTATCCGCAATGCTCGCCTCGAGGCCGGCGAACCTGTCCGTGGGCGCGTTGATTGCCCTCCTCATCCCGATCTGGCTGATCGGCGCTCCCGCCTTGGTGGGACTCGTCGCCGTCAAGACTCTCCCGTGGGCCGCTGCATTGTGGCCGCGGAAGGCGATTCCCCTTGAGATCGGAGCGATTGAACCGCATCGCTTGAACCACTGGATATGGGTCTCCGCGGAGGGAGAGGACATGTGGGTCCAGGTCGAGGGCCTCGGCGGCAAGGTCACCTCGGCCCTCAATCGCGTGAATCGAATCCGGGGGCCCGACATGTCAATCGGATGAGGCCGAGCGCCTCGCGCACGTTCTTATCGCCGTTAGACTTATTTCGAGGGCGGATGCGGGACGCGACGCCCAAGGAGAGGTTTCTGTTCCCGGGCCAACTGCAAGACAAGCTCGGAGCTGGCGTCCTGGAAATCGGGCCTCGAGGGCTTCGTCTCTTGGTGCCTCGCCGTTTCTCGCCCGCCACGTGCTTGGCCATGGCTCTCGCTGCCGGAATCCCCCTGATATCGTTGTATCTTTTGCTATTTTCTGCATACGCAAATTCCTATCCGTATCGGCTGATCCTCAATCTGGCCATGATCGGATGGTATTTGGCCTCCGTTTCGCTTCCGAGGACCGCATTTTGGTGCAGGATTTCGGCTCGGCGCCCTCGCAAAGTTGTTGATCTCCAGTTCCGAGCGGTTGAGTTGCATCGGTGGACGCATTGGGCATGGGTTCGGGCGCAAGGACAAGAAACATGGGTCCGGGTCTTCGGGTCACCCAAGAAGGTCGCAACGGCACTCAACCTCGCGCGGCGGACCGCGGGGGTGGACGCGGCCCTCGGATGAGAAGCCCGCGCCGCCCCGAATTTCGTGGTCGAGCCGTATCAGTCCTCCGGCCCTTTCCGGACCTTACGCACGCCCGCGAGATTCGCCCCGTGCAATCCCCGCCGCGATCAGGTGGGCAATCCGAAGCGGTTCCGGCAGGACGCCTCGCACCGTTGTGAGGCCGAGGGCCTCCTGCACCGCAGACGCTTCCGTTCCTACGTAAGAAACTCGGAGGGTCCCCCCGTGCGATCGGATCGCGTGGACCGGGTGGCTTCGCATCACCCGCAGCCGCTCCTGCCAGTCGTCGAACCGCCGCCGGAGAGCGGTCTCGATGGCCGCGAGGTCCGGTTTGTCTCGAGTCACCGTCACAATGGGACGGCTGACCAGCGCGTGGAGCGCGTCCAGGTCGATGACGTTGAAACCGCCCACGGCGGCCCCGTCCAGTAGGACCATCGCGAGGCCCTCCCGATACCGCGAGCCCGACACCATCGCGGCGATGCGTTCCGTCGCGTCGTGACCGTCGACCTCAACGAGGGTCGTGAGGACGCCCTCGATGTAAGAAGGTGCCTGCACGACGACTCCCACGACGGGGACCGTCTCGTCGGAGAATCGGAACGGCGCGTCGTCGATCCCGAGGAATCGGGACTTCGCCTTCATGATTACATCAGCTTCAGGCCGCCCGTGATTGAGTCCACGACTGCATTCGGCCCGGGGCCGATCCCGAGGCACGTGACCGTTCCCGGCGGCAATTCCGTTAGGCCCGCGTCCTCCACGAGCGCGGTCGTTAGGCCGGCGGATCGCGCCTTCGCCTGCAGGGCCCGAAGGTCCTGGAGAGTGCCGCCCTTCACCACGACTTTCTTTTGTCCCTCCGACCACCAGTCCGAGAACCACTTCCGGTGATGGGCCTTCGCTTCGAACGCGGCCATGACGGCGGCATGGGCAACTTGGACGGCGAGCTTGCCCTTCGAGAGTTCGAGGTCCGAACGCACGGCGATCACGAGCTTGTACTCCATCGAGATGCCTCGTCAATAGAGCTCCGCGGCCCGCTCTTCTTCGAGCGCCCGGAGCTTCGCCTCGACGGCCTTCAACTCGGCCCGGGAGCGGTCCCGCAACTCTTCGTAGTGGGACCGGGCGCCCGCGGACTGCATCCGCATCCGGCGCTCCGCGTCCTTGATCGACCGACGGAGGGCCTCCCGTTTCTCCGCGAGCTCCTGCAATTGCAAGCGTACTCGGTGGTCCCGCTCTTCCTCCGTGAGGAGTTCTCCCGGCCCAGGCTTCGGCACGCGCGCGAGCTTGGGATGGAGGCGGGTCATCCAGGGATAGGCGCCGCGCCACCAGCCGAGGGCGAAGAAGGCGAGGGCGAGACCGATCAGCCCTCCCGCGATGTTCGGCGTGACCACGTAACCGAGGC
>VBMR01000086.1 GCA_005878325.1 Methanobacteriota archaeon
CGAGGGCCGCAAGGTCGTCGCGGCGATCTGCCACGCGGCCTGGGTGCCGATCAGCGCCGGGATCGTGAAGGGCCGTCGGATGACGTCCTACGCGAGTGTGCGAGACGACTGCATCAACGCGGGCGCCTCCTGGGTCGACAAGGAATGCGTCGTGGACGGCAACTTCATCACCTCGCGGTTCCCGGACGACCTCCCCGCCTTCTGCCGCGCGATTGTGTCCGCGCTGACGAAGTGAGGCGCGTCCGATCGACCGGGTCGGAAGAAAGGCTTAAGGACGTTCGCAGGTTAGGCGCGGTCGCTGGGCTCGTGGTCTAGTGGCTATGACATCGCCTTGACATGGCGAAGGTCACCGGTTCGAATCCGGTCGAGCCCACTCGATTTCCGGTCCCGCCTTGCGTCCTACGCGTCCGCGGCCGCGATCTTGCGGACGATTCCCAGGGTAATGCGTCCGAAGACGTCGTTGACATGCTCTCCGGATTTCGCGCTCGCCCATGTCGCGAAGCCGTTGTACTTCGCCGCCTTCAACTCCGGTTCCGCCTCGTCGTAGAGGACCATGACCTGGTCCTTCAGGTCCATCTTGTTCACCACAAGGGCGACGGGGACGTCCCCCGCCACTCGGAGGGCCGCGGAGATCCAATGGTCCAAGGCCTCGAACGACGAATAGCGGGTCACGTCGCAGACCGCGATCAGGCCTTGCGCTCCCCGCAGATACTCCTGGTGAAGGGACTCGAGGTACGATCGCTCCCCGATCAGGTCCCAGAGGGAGAGCTGGACCTCGAGCTGGCGGTTCGGATCCTTCTTCGATGTGAGCCAAATCCGCTTCAGGCTGACCTTGCTCCCCAACGTGGAGATGTATCGATCATCGAAGGCGTCCTCGACGTAGCGTCGGATGAGAGACGTCTTCCCGACGGCGGCCTCACCGACCAAGCAGACCTTCGCCTTGAGAACCCCGGTCAGGTCCACGCGCGGCGGTCAAGAAATATCGGGCATCAAGGCTCCGTTATTGTTATCATGGGTGAGACGCCGGACCGCCGCGTCGCGTGTTTCGCGGGCGCGGTCGTCGACGGACCTCCGTCCCAGGGTGGCGCAGGACCCGTCCGGCCCGTCGGCCGGTCGGTCGCTCGGCCTCGACGGCCACCTCACCATTCACGAGGACCCATTCGATTCCTTCCGGAAATTCATGGGGATAGTTCTCAAACGGAAAGGCGTGGGGCCACCGGTTCGTCGCGCGGTCCTTCACCCGCGGGAGATCGAAGACGACGAGGTCCGCGGCGAATCCTTGTCGAACGAGCCCTCGGTCCCGCAATCCGAGCCGAGCCGCGGGCATGCCGGTCATCTTGTGGATTGCCTCTTCGAGTCGGAGTACCTTTTCCTCGACGACCAACCGCTGGAGGATTCCGGGAAACTCCCCGTATGTGCACGGTTGGTACGGTGCGCCCGGGGCGGTGCGTTCTTCTTTCGGGGCGACCCAACCGTCGGAGCAGATCATCACTTGCGGGTGGCGCAAGGTCGCCTTGATTTCTTCGAGGTCCATGTAGTCGAACAGGGCGACCGCGCGGTCCTCTTCTTCGACGATCGTTGCGAAGTACGTGGTCCAGGGATCGATGCCGCGGCGTGCGGCGAGGTCTTGGATCGTGAGACCTTCCTTCGAAGGATCGCGTGGACACCGCAGGAGCCAGATGCGGTCGAACCGTTCGTGCACGAGCAGGCCCACGTATCCCGCGCCGGGCCGCCGATCGGCTTTGGTTTCGGCCTGGAGCGCGTCCCTCTTTGACGCGTCTCCGAGGAGGACGAGCAACTCGCGGGTCGGGAGCTTTTGCGTCCATTGCGGGAGGGCGTGGCTCAGCGGCGGGCCGAAGTCCGGATGGGCATCGTTGTCCACGAGGACGTCGAGACCGCGCTCACGTGCCGCCTCCCAGAGACGCTGGATGTCCTTCGCCTTCCCGATTCCTCCGTACTTCGGATTGTTGTGGCTGATCTGGACGCCGCAGCCGGAACGCTCCCCGATCTCGATGCACTCGCGGACCGCCTGGACGATCGTCTCTCGTTCCCCGCGGATGTGGCTCGCGTAGAATCCTCCGTGGCGGGCCACGACCTTCGCGAGCTCGACGATTTCCTCCGTGTCCGCGAAGCAACCGGGCGGGTACACGAGTCCGGTGCTCATGCCGAAGGCTCCCGCCCGCATGGCCTCGTCGATGTGCGCGATCATCGCGGCCCCCTCGGCCGCGGTCGGCCCTCGCTCCTCGAAGCCCATCACCGCGAGCCGGACCGCGCCGTGTCCCACGAGACCGGCCACGTTGATGCCGATGCCCTGCCGCTCCATGAAGTCCAGATACTCACCATACGTGGACCAAGTCCAATCCCGCGCGCCGGAATAGTATTCGAACCGATGGACGGCCAATTCGCGGTATGCATCGCTGATGGGGGCGGGCGAATCCCCGCAGTTCCCAATGACGTGCGTGGTCACACCTTGACGCGCGGCGGATTCTGCCGTGGGTTCCACCAAGATTCCGATGTCGCTGTGCGTGTGAATATCGATGAAGCCGGGTGCGACATGGCGGCCTTCCGCATCGATCGTCTGTCGCCCGGCGGATCCCTCGAGGTCTCCCACCTGAGCGATCGTCGGCCCTCGGATCCCGATGTCGGCCTCCCGTGCGGGTGCCCCCGTGCCGTCGAGGACCCATCCACTCCGGATCAGGACGTCATAGGCCATCCGGGCGGAGAACGCGCTACGACTTTACTTCATGCTCGCCGGGCTCGGAGGCCTCGTCGGTCCGACCGAGTTGCCCTTGAATGAGGGTAACTGCCACTCCTCGACCGCCTTTCTCCACGATGGTATTGGATCCCGATCCGACACCGAGAACCGTTTATAGTATGCAGGCGTTCGAGACCGTACCTTAAGATATCATGCAAACATGGGAGGAAGAACTCCAGGCGTTTCGGCGGAGGACGAAGAAATCCGCGCGAGCGTGGGAGGCCGCGAAGCGGCGCATACCCTCAGGGGTGAATAGCAACTACCGTCTCGTGGATCCGTATCCCCTCTACATCCGGAAGTCCCGCGGATCCCGAATCTGGGACGCCGACGGGAACGAATATCTCGATTTCAACATGGGCTTCGGCGCCCTCGTCGCGGGCCACAGTCATCCGATCCTCGCGAAGGCGATGAAGGACCGCGTGTCGAACGGCACGATCTTCGGATACGAGTCCGTCGAGATGCCCTCGCTCGCCGACCACATGGCCCGGCGGTTCCGCGTCGACCGACTCAAGTTTTCGATGACGGGCCTCGACGGGACCCTGTTCGCGGTCCGCCTCGCCCGCGCCGTGACGGGCCGCCGCCGGATCCTGAAGTTCGAGGGCTGCTACCATGGATCCCATGACGCCCTCATGGTGTCGATCAAACCGCGGAAGGAGGTGTCGGGCGATCCGAAGGCCCCGAATCCGGTCCCTTCGTCGAAGGGCCTCCTGAAGGAGCTCTTGGAGACCGCGATCGTCGCGCCCTTCAACGACCTCGATGCCACGGAGACCCTCGTCCTCTCGCACGCCGACGACGTCGCGGGGATCATCGTCGAGCCCGTGCCGATGAACATGGGGTACGTTCAGCCGAAACCTGGATTCCTGGAGGGCCTTCGCTCGATCGCGGACGAGGTCGGTGCCATACTCATCTTCGACGAAGTCAAGACCTGTGGCAAGTGGTATGGAGGCGCCGAGGAGGCGTTCCACGTGCGGCCGGATATCAAGGTGCTGGGCAAGTCGATCGCGGGCGGATTCCCGCTCGCCGCGGTCGGTGGGAAGGCGTCCCTCCTGGACCAAGTGGTGCCCGGGGAGATCTCCCATGCGGGGACCTTCAACGCGAATCCCGTCAGCATCACGGCGGGGCTCGTCACGCTGACGAAGATCCTCACGCGGACCGGCATGCGACACGCGCAGCAGATCGGGACCGACCTCGCGAAGGGCTACCGCGACATTGTTGAGGATCATGGCCTCCCGGCGAAGGTCCCCTTCGGGGGGATCAGCGGGACCTTGCACTTTGCACGCGCCGACGTCACAGATTGGCGATCCTTCCAGAACGTCGACGTGGGCCAGTGGTGGGCCTACTACCTCGCGATGCAGAACCGCGGGATCATCCCGATGGCGACGGGCCCCGACGAGCAGTGGACCACCTCCGTCGCGCACTCGAAGGCGGATCTCTCCCGACACCTCGACGCCTTCGAAGAGGTCGCGGAGGGCATGAAGAAAGGACATGCGAAGATGTCCATCGTGGAAGCGGTCTGAAGGGATCCGATGCCGCGGCGCAAGTACGGACGCATGATCAAGCCGCTTCCCGTGATGAAGCCGGAGAAGTGTCGGTTCTGTAAGGCGGGTCGCCCTTGCCCCGTTCACTCGGAAAAGGCGGAAGCAAAGGCTCAATGACCGGCCCGATGCCCGCGTACGAGGCATGCGGCCCATCCGAGTCGTTGATAGTCGTCGAGGATCAGGCCCGCCCGCCGAAACAATTCCTCATATTCTCTCCGGGAGTAGATGGGCACAACGGCCGCGAGCAGGGGCGTCGCGGGCGAGAGGATGACAATTGTCCCCCCGGGTCGAAGCAAGGCCTCCGAGGTCCGCAATGCGGAGGAGGGGTCGCCGAGGTAGTAGAAGGATCCCGCGAAGACGATCGCGTCAAAGGCGTGCGGTCGGAAGGGAGGTTGTCGGAAGTCCCCTTGGACGAGATGTCCGC
>VBMR01000087.1 GCA_005878325.1 Methanobacteriota archaeon
TTCCTCCTCGTCGGTCCTCCGGGGACCGGGAAGTCGATGATTGCCCAGGCCCTCTCCCTCCACCTCCCGTCGGTCACCGAGGAGATCCAGGTCGTCCACAATCCGGAGAACCCCGAGCGGCCCTTGATTCAGGTCAAGCAGCGGGACGAGGTCCTCGTGGAACAGAACCGCCTCGCGGGGGCGGAAGGCGACCTGATCGATCCGAAGGAGGCGCCGATCAACGTCGCGGAGCGGCTCGGCTACAAGTGCGTCCACTGCGGGACCTATTCCAGCCCGTCGGACCGGATGTGCCCGAAGTGCAACCGGGCCAAGGCCGCGAGCCAGGGGAACGTAGGGAATCCGTTCGGCGACCTCCTCGGCGGCATCTTCGAAGTCACGTTCGCGCAGCTCAGCGGTCGGGACCGCGTGACGACGACCCGGCAGCAGTTTGGAAAGGAAGAGGTCGTCGTGTACGAGCGGGCCGGCGAGATGATCCGCGTCCTCGACCAGAAGGCGTTGGAGAAGCGCCGCGAAGTGGAGAAGGAGAGCCCGAGGAAGGTGCTCATCCCGATCACACGGCGGCCGTTCGTCCTCGCGACCGGCGCGAGCGAGACGGAGCTCCTCGGCGACGTCCGCCACGACCCGTACGGAGGCCATCCCCAGCTCGGCACGCAACCCTACGACCGCGTCGTGGCGGGAGCGATCCACGAAGCCCACCAGGGCGTCCTCTTCATCGACGAGCTGCCGCAGCTCGGCCATCTGCAGCGGTTCATCCTGACCGCGATGCAGGAGAAGCGGTTCCCGATCTCTGGGAGGAACCCGCAGAGCGCCGGAGCCAGCGTCAAGGTCGAGGCCGTGCCGTGCGATTTCATCTTCGTCGGGGCGTGCAACATCCAAGACCTGCCGCACATCCTGTCACCCCTCCGCTCGCGAATCACCGGCGCCGGATACGAAATCCTGGTCGAGACGACGATGCCGGACACGGACGCGAACCGAGCGAGGCTCGCGCAGTTCGTCGCCCAGGAGATCGCGGTCGACAAGCGCATCCCTCCCGCCTCGCGCGATGCGGTCGGCGTCGTGATCGAGGAGGCCCGGCGTCGGGCGAAGGCCCTGGACAACAAGGACAAGGCCCTGAGCCTCAGGCTGCGGGAACTCGGTGGCCTGATCCGGTCCGCCGGGGACATCGCGGTCACGGAGCAGTCGAAGGTCATTGAGGCGGACCACGTGCGGCGCGGGGTGAAGGTCGCGCAGTCAATCGAGGACCAGATCCGCGAGCGGTACGGGTCCTATTCCGCCGGGGTCGGGACGGACATGTCCTCGTCCCAGCGGGAGGCGTCGCCATACCACTACTGGAACGAGCACAAGGCAGACGACGTCCAAGGATACCAGTAGGGGTCTCGCCGACCTTAGATCACAGATGGCGGACCATCTTGTATCCGTCTTCGCCATCCGTGTAGAACTTCGGCAGCATGCCCGCGAGTTCGAATCCGTATCGCTTGTAAAACCGGATCGCCTCGTCATTGGACACCCGCACCTCGAGCTCGATCCGTCGGATGCCGCGCAGCCCGCATGCCTGGACGAAGGCGTCCATCACCAAGCGGCCGATCCCTTGCCGGCGGAAGGGCGCGGAGACGGCGAACATCAGGATCCGGGCGTGGCCGTCCGCGTTGATCACCGCCGCGAGGAAGCCGACCGGGTGGCCGTCGCGGTCCGCGACGAGGAACCCCTCCCGCCACCACCGATGGATGTCCAGGTACAGGGACGTAGGATAGTTCTCCCGCAACGCCTCCCGCACGATCGTCGCGATTGCGGGGATGTCGTTCGGCGTGAAAAGGCGGATTCGCACGCGGTGCCCAAGGGGCCGACCGACTTGAAAATGACGGTCCCGGCAGCCTCATGTCCCGCCCCGCTGTTTCGACCCCGTGCGCGCGTTCATCGAGCTTTCCGGAGAACATCCGACGTTGCCGCGCGCGGAGGCGCTCGCCGCGATCGCGGCGGAGCGGCTCGACCTGCGGTCCGCGTCGTTCGCGGGCCCTCTCCTGCGGATCGATGCCATCGGCCCGATGGAGCGGGTCGCTCGCCGCATCGGGCTCGCCCACACGGTATGCGAAGAGCTCGTGTCGGGCGACTTCGAGGCGATCCGGGCGTTCGCGCGGGACATGGATCTGGCGGGGCGGACGTTCCGCGTCCGCGCCCGCGGCCTCGGGACGGACCTCGATCCGTCCACCTTGGAGGGACCGCTCGGCGCGGACCTGGGCCGGACGGGTCACGTCGACCTTGACTTCCCCGTGGACGACTTTCGTCTCTTGGTCGCGGACGAGTTCGTCCTGGGGCGGGTGATCCACCGAGTCGATCGATCGCGCCTCGAGTCGACGAAGGTCGCTCATCGGGCCTTCTCCCGCCCCATCTCCCTGCATCCGAAATTCGCCCGCGCGCTCGTGAACCTGTCCCGGGTGCCGATGGCCGGCACGGTCTTGGATCCGTTCTGCGGCACGGGCGGGGTGGTCCTGGAAGCGGCGGCCATGGGCATGCGGCCGATCGGATCCGACCGGGATCGGGCGATGGTTTCGGGGACACGGGCGGCCCTCCGGGGGATTGCCTCCGACGGGCACGTCGCGCTCGCCGATGCGGGCTGCCTTCCCCTCCGGCCTGGGGCCGTCCACGGGGTCGCCACCGATCCGCCCTATGGCCGTGCCTCGTCGACGAAGGGCGAGCGGATCCGAAGCTTGTACGACCGAGCCTTCCGGGCGTTCGCAGACCTCCTGCCACGAGGCGTCCATGCGGCCGTCGTCCTCCCGGACCCCTCGATGGCGGACGAGGCCCCGGACTCCTTTGAGTTCGTCGAAGCGCACGCCCTCCGAGTGCACAGGTCCCTGGTGCGGCACTTCTGCGTGTTCGTCAGGGTGTGATCCAGAGCTTGACCTTGATGCTCTGAGGGGGGATGCCGTCAGGCAGCTTCCCCTCGACGAAGAAGGCCTGCCCCTTCGGGAGCGGGACCGGCCAACTCGGGGGTGCAGAGACCTGGAGGTCGAAGACTGCTCGCTGGGACGCAGTGAGATTCACTGCGGCCGTCCGCCCGCTCAGGGTTGTGGTCGTCCCATTGATCGCCACCTGGGTGAAGCGAATCACGAACCCGGACTCCTCCATATTTTCCACGATGATGCCGCTTGCGCTGACGACGATCTCTGTCCGGATAGGCCCCGTGTTTTCGACCGCGAATTGGATTACGATCGTCTGGCCGAGGGCGATTGTCCGATTCAGCGGCGGGAGGGCGGTGCCATCGGGCGCGGTAAAGGCGAAGTCCGCCTGATTCTCGACCGCGACGAAGGGAACGGGGACGAAGGTCAGGATGAGGATCGCGACCGCGGCGATGCCGACGAGTTTGCGGGTCACGTCCAGGCGGGTCAGGTCGTTTAGGGGCGGAGGATGGCGAACCCCGAGCATCAGGATCAGGAAGCCGAAGATGAACCAGCCCGGGTATCGGGTGAAGAGGCTCAGGCTGAACAGGGTGAGCACCGCGCCCCAGCTGACGTAGAACTGTCGCCGGCCGAGGAGCGCGCGGGCGACGTGGCCCCCGTCGAGCTGGCCCGCGGGAAGGAGGTTGATCGCGGTCACGAACAGACCGACCCAACCCGCGAAGGCGAGGGGATGCATCACGAAGGTATCCGGGAGCGGGAAGAACTGGGAGAGCAGGAGGAACAGGAGCGAGGGCTGGATGAGTTCCCCACCGGCGGCGGATGAGACGGCGGGCGATCCACTCGACAGGGCGAGCCCCGCAAGGGTCACGGGAATGGCGATCGCGAAGCCCACGAGGGGGCCTGACACCCCGATGTCCAGGAGGGCGCGGCGGCTCGGGATCGGATCGCGCATGCTGATGAACGCGCCGAAGGTGCCGAGGGGCGGGACGGAAGGCAGGAAGAACGGGAGGGACGCGTGGACGTGGTATCGCTTCGAGACGAGGTAGTGCCCCATCTCGTGGGACCCGAGGATCGTCAGCAGGGGCACGCTGAAGAACACCGCACCCCAGCCGATCGATTCCAGGGAGAGCCACGGGGTGTGCGCGTACTCCGCCCAGTTCCACGCGCCGCCGAAGAAGACGGTCGTCAGGATCGTCACGCCGAGCAGGATCAGGTTCACCTGCAGCCCGGTGAACCGTGTGGGCGGACGCCGCTGAACGTGGACCAAGGTCTCGCCCTTCTCCCGCGTCACCGTGGGCACGTACCCTTTCGGCATAAGCTCTCGGCGGAGGGCGTCGAAGGGGATGTCAATTCCTTCGGTCGGGAACCGCACCTGGAATGTCAGGGCGAGGGGCGTGACCACGACGCCGTATACGGGAAGATGCTTCGCGACGACTTCGCGGATGGACTCCACTTCCGCCTCCGCCGAAAGCATGGCGCGGACGAGCCCTCGGGCGTATTAAAAGGT
>VBMR01000042.1 GCA_005878325.1 Methanobacteriota archaeon
CGGCATCCGGGCCGGAGAAATCGGCTTGCGTGGTGCTGTTCCACGAACCGGGTTGCAGGGCCAACGACGCGGCGCCGCCCGCAATCCTCGCGTTCGACATCGTGTAATCCGCCGGAGTCGAGAAGTTCCAGAGGGCGGTCGATGTTCCATTGAGGTTGTCCGTGACTCCGGGGTCGCCCACTACGCGGGATCCGAAGGCCAGGGGAAGGGAGCTGACCGCGAGCAAGAGGATGATCGCTGCCGCGCAGTCCCGACGCATGGCTAGTGCCCTCCGGTGGTACGGGGGTCCCCCCACCGAGAATGATGGAATTCGAGGCCTTCGAGCCGTATTTAAGGGCCGTTCGATGGTTATCCTGCATGATTACATAGGGAGGGAATTCACTCGGCCGGGACCCGCCCCGAGAGCCGCGCTTCCATGGCCTCGAGTTCCGCGGCACGCCGGCGCAGCTTCTCCTCGCGGTCGAGAAGTTCGAGCGCTTTCTGCTGGATGATCTTCACCCGACGCTCGATGTCCTTCCTCGCCTCGTCCGCCTCGAGGCGTCCCGTGGCAACGGGCGGTTTCGCCTGAGCGAGCACCGTCGTCTGCCGGGCAACATCCTGCTCCCGCGCCGTGAGCTCGTCCACCCGGCGGGCTAGTTCGTGCTCCCGTTCGTCCCCCTTGCTTTCGCGATCTCGGACCCTCTCTTCCCGGTCGAGGAGTTCGATTGCGCGGCGTTGAAGGAACTTCCGTTCCCGCGAAAGTTCTGCCTTCTCCCCCTCGGTTGCGCGGCGGACTTCGTCGGAATCGCCGGCTGCGCGATTCGACGCCGCGAGGCGCTCTTTCGTCGCCGCCTCAAATCGCTGGCTGAGCTCCGCGACACGCGATTCGATTTCTTGGCGGGTCTTCGCTTCCTCCGCCGATTTCGACGCCGACGCGGCCCGCTCCTTTTCCAAGGCCGAAATCGCGTCTTTCGCTTCCTTCTCCAATCTTGCGACCTGTCCGGTCGCTTCCCGGTGCCGCGCCTCGAGTTCCTCCTTCTCTTTGATCAGGGCGGTGCGCTCTTGGTCGAACGACTTTCGCGCGTCGAGGGCCGCTTTCGATTCCGACCCTCCCGAGTCTGGGGGTCGCCCTCCCACGACCTCGTCGGCCTTTGCGAGGGTCTTCGTCGCCCGATCGACTCCCCGGGCCACGGAGTCCTGCATCCGGGCGCTGTAGTCGGCGAGAGCGGTCAATTGCTCCTTTTGACGATTCAACTCTTCTTGTCGGCCCTGGAGGTTTGCGGATTCCGCACGGAGCCTCGCCTCTTGCTCCGCGAGCGCCTTCTCCTGCACAGTCAGTCGGGCCTCCCGGTCCGCGAGCGCGCGTTCGACCTCCGCTTTCGACTCCGCACTACGAGGACCCGACGGACGAGCCGTCGCTTGTGCGAGGTGAGAGTCCGCGGCTGTCAGGATGAGGGCGGTCCAATCCACGTCCTCCGGTGCCAGGTGCCCTCGGGACAGGAGGACGAAAACGAATTTTCCGCTCTGGAAGGCCGTGAACACATACTCTCCAACGAACAGGGAATCGCGGTCCCCGATCCCTTCGGCAGGGAGCACCTTCAGGAAGTCCGAATAGTCGATCGGGCAGTCCGAGTCCAAGACATACTCTCCCGACATCTCGCCGTGTTCGTCGAGCACGTAGATCTTCTTCAGCAACGCTCGCACGGTTCTCCGGGAGGGAGCCGCCATGAGGACGGTCGCAAGGGTCGGGCTGAGGCCTCGCATCACGATGCCCGACACCAGGGCTGCTATCGCCCCTTGCATACGCTGCCCGCCTCGATCTCGCGAGAGCGTTCCCTCGCGGTATATCGACGTTCAATTCGAGCGGATTGCACTCTATTTAAGGGGCGGGCCTTGGTTATCGGTTGTGAGAAGGCGATGCCTTCGACGATGGACGTTCACGGAGATGGCGGGACGGACCCAGGCGAATCCGGAGTGGCTTCCTTCGACTCCCGCGGACTGGTCGAGCGAGAACGCGAGCGTCGGAATGCGCGCTGCATGTGGATCGCATAATCTCGGAGCGTGGTCAGCCGTGCCTCGCGAGACTGCACCTCGGTCTCCCGATCCTTTAGCCTTCGCGCAGCGACCTTCAAATCCGCCTCGAGGCGCTCCACCCTCTGCTCGCGGCGGGAAAGATCCGCGTCGCGCGTGTCGAGTTCGCGGCTCCACTCGCGCAATTGCGCTTCGTGAGTGACGTAGGCCGTGGGAAGGCTCAGCGGGAGGTGCACTCGCATCGCCGCGAGGAGCGTCCCAATCGAGCCTCGCTCCTCGATGCGGGGAGCCCCATGCGTCAGGATGACGAACCAGAGGTTCTCGACCCGGAAGGGGGTGAAGGCGTACTCCCCTTGGAAGAACGTCACCAAGTGCCGCAGACCGTTCGCCGGCGTCGATCGTTGCAGGTCCTCGAACTCGAGCGGACAGTCGTCGCGCAGCACGTACTCCCCGATCAACGCCCGGGCGTCATCGAGGACGAAGATCCGTTCGTAGTCGATGCGAGGAACGGTTTTCGAAGGGCTTGGCTGGGAGAAAAACGTGACTCCAGCGCCAAGCCCTTCCCGTGGGGTGGCCTCCTCCATGCTACCCTCTTTCATCTTGCGCCCCCCTTTCCCCCGCGCGTACATTGGAAGATAGTCTTCGAGAGGCTCTTGAACGTTCCTGTGGTCGGAGGAACGTTATCACATCCGACATTGATATCAAGGGCGCACAGAATCAGATTCAGACCAACGAGCGGGCCTTCTCGAGGTTGTCGACACCGAGGGCGAGCTGGGCGTGTCCTGCGACCGTGCCGAGGTGGATCGCGCTCAAGATGTCTACGCCGGCGTCTCCTAGCTTTCGCGCGAGGGCCGCCAGCGCTCCGGGCCGATCGTCGATGCGGACGACGAGGACGGTCCGCGTGGAGCATCCGTAGCCTTGCTTGACGAGGGCCTCGCGCGCCTGCACCGGTTCGTTCACGATGAGGCTCACGTAGGACCGACCTCCGACGGACTCCGCGCTGATCGCGTCGATGTTGATCCGTGCACCTCCGAGGACCGTAGCGAGTTTCGCCAGCTCTCCGGGTCGGTCCGGGACGTCGACGTCGAGTTGGATCATCTCTCCCGCGTCGGACGGGATGGCGGTCCCAGGCTACAATGGTTTGTGCGCTAGGACCAGGGTGGAATTGGTCGCATCGAGCCGGCCTCGCGGCCGGGAGATGGTCATCGTGCGATCCCGGACTTAACCCCCTACGCATCGCGCGCGAGGAGGATTCGGGCGTCGACCGCCCGGTAGCCCCGGCCCCGCGGGAGGGCGAAGACCGGATTCAGGTCCAGCCCTTCGATGGAAGGAAAATCGGACACGAGTTGCGCGACCCGAAGGATCGCGTCCTGCAGTGCCTCGAGATCGCGAGGTCCCTCGCCCCGGACACCTTGCAGGATCGGAAAGGTCCGAATCGACTCGATCATCCGCATCGCGTCGCGGTCCGTCAGGGGCGGCACACCGAGGGCGACGTCCTTCAGATATTCGACGTAGATTCCGCCGAGCCCGAAGGCGATGAGCGGACCGTACACCTTGTCGCGGGTCATGCCGACAACCACCTCCTTGCCGCCCTCGACGAACTCCTGGACCAGGAAGCCGTCGAGGGCAATCTTGTTGTCCCGGAGGCGATGTGATATCTGCGTGGCGCCGTCGACCAGTTCCTTCTCGTCCCGCACGCCGACGAGCACCGCGCCCAGGTCCGACTTGTGGACAATCTCGGGGCCCGTGGCCTTCAGGACGACCGGATATCCGATAGATGCCGCGGCCTTGGCCAGCCCCTCGATTCGCGGGACGAATCGTGTTTTTGCGGCGCGGATTCCATACAGCTCGAGGAGTGCGTTCGCGTCATCTCCGCGAATCTGAGCGCGGTCGTCCGCCCGGGCTCGAGAAAGGATTTTTTCGGCTGCGGAACGATCCACGCGGAAGATGCGCGCCTCGCCCTCTTCCCGCTGCCGGTATTGCGCGTAGCGGTACATCGCCGCGAGGGATCGCGCGGCGCTTTCCGGGAACAGGTAGGATGGCACTCCATGGCCCACAAGCTCCACGAACCCGGGGCTGTCCTCCGCCCGACCGAGGAAATTGCACACCACCGGTTTTCGATGGCCCTTCGCGGTTTGCCACACCGCCCGCGCGACCTCGAGTTCGTCCGGACGCACGGGAGGCACGTAGATCGCGACGACCGCGTCCACTCCCTCGTCGGCGAGGACGCCCTCGAGCGCGAGGCGATAGTCGTCCAGGCTCGCCTGCGGGGTGAGGTCGATCGGGTTCCGGAGGGAGGCCTCGGGAGGCGCCCATCGTTGCATGGAAGCGCGCGTCGCCGGGGCCAGATCGGCGAGTCGCATGCCTTGCGCGACGAGTTCATCCACACACATGATCGCGGGGCCTCCCGCGTCGGAGACGATTGCGACCCGATTCCCCTTG
>VBMR01000043.1 GCA_005878325.1 Methanobacteriota archaeon
CAATGAAAAGGAAAACGGCGGCGCCGTCCGGAGCCGCCGGCAAGACCCGCCGTTCGAGGCGGCCTCAGGCCCGCAGACGGGCCGTCTGCCTCGGCCGTCCTGCTGAGCTTCCCAGCGATGGCATGCCACCCTGATACAGGAAGCGGACCGCGATCCGTGTGCCTTCCGGCGCACCGAGGGCCCGGAAGTCGCTCGGGTTCAGCCAGACTTCGCGGTCGTCGAGGGCCGGATCGATCCGGACCTCCGCCCGCCGCTCGCCGAATCCCAGCCGGCCCGGTTGGCCGGACATCATGTCCGGGACTCGTTCGATTCGTTTGGCGACCAGGGCCCGGCCCGTCTCGACTTCGTTCCGGGCCTTCACGGGCAAGCGCAGCGTGCGCGCGTAGGCTTCCGAAACGGACTCGTTCACCTTGCGGAGTTCTGCGGCGACGCGCCGTCGCAGTTCGATCGTAGACATCCCGTCTCCGTCGGCCACCTCCACCCTCGCGGCGATTTCCTTCGCGACCGGTTCGCTCGCTCCGGCCCGCACCATCGACTCGACGAGCTTTCGTCGGTCGTAGGGCTGGAACTCGCCAGATCGCTTCGTCACGTTTGTCATCGAGTCACCGGCCCCGGCTTGCGGCCATCGAACATAAACCTTCGGCGTTGCAGAGAAAAAAGAGTGCGCAACTTGGACGGTTGCCGCACGCTTCCCAACAAAGGGGCCCTTCGACGGACCGACGCGACCGTTGGGTCCGGAACTCGGAACTCCTCCCAAAGAGGTGCGGGCGCCTCGTGGGTCACGAAGATATACTCCGCAGGTCATCGGCGCAACCGTGGGAGGAGGACATGCCGGGTCGGTCACCGGCCTCGATCGTCCGACCCTGGGCGAACGGATGGTTGCGGGCCTTCCATTCCCGTACTTTGCCTCCTGCGCGATCTTCGGCCTCCTCGTCGGCGGCCCAGGCCTCATCTTGGCATACTTCCTTGATCACGGGGATCTCGGGGAGGCCTTCGAAATCGTGATGGGTCCGGGGTTCCCAACTTGGCGCTCCGGCCCTCTCCTCGCCCTTTCCGTCGCTTTCTACACGTACGTGTTCTGGAACGTGCGATACTCTCGCCTCCACATCCTGAACCATGCTCCCGAAATCGTCCCTCTTCTCCCAGACGGAGACGCCGGATTCCGACGCATCTTCGCTCGAATCGGCAATCCAATCGCCGTCTTCCTGCTCGCGGTCGCACTCATCGGCTTCTTCGCCATCTTCCTGTTTGAGGCCCCGCCGATTGCTGTCGGTCCCGCGACACTCGTCATCCTCGGCCTGAACCTAATCTTCGCATCCATCCTCGAAGCCCAAGTGGTCTGGAACTACGTCAGCACGCTGGATGGGCTCCGCCGCCTCGGAAAGGAGGATCTCCGGCTGAAGCCCTCCACGGAAGACCCGATGCGCGGACTGCGCCCTCTCGGGTCGCTCTCCCTCCGCGCCACGTCCCTGTATTTCGGCGCGCTGGGACTGGTCATCCCCCAGACCCTCCTCAATCCAACCCCCGTGCGGCCCGCCTACTTCGTCTTCCTCGTGTCCCTCCTTTTCCTCGGTGCCGGCCTCTTCGTCCTCCCATTGAGCTCGATCCACCGGACGATGCTCGCCGCCAAGGAGCGCGAACTCGAGTCGATCCGCCAAGTAGCGAGAACGGTGTACTCCGCTCCTACGGGGTCTGCGGGGAACCCGGAAGCGACCCTGACGGAAGTCCGGGACTGGATCGCTCGTACGCATGGCATCCTCTGCCACGAGGCGGACGCCCGTCGGGTGTCCGAGCTCCCGACATGGCCCTACGAAACGGGCGCGATGGACCGAATCCTCGCGATCACGGTGACGGGCGTCGTCGCGGTCGTCGGCCGGGCCCTCGTCGATGTGCTGCTGCTTCGCTAAAGGGTCATGTTGGACAGGATGAATGGACGACACACGGGTTCTGACCAGGGCCCGTTCGGCAGCGGCATCGGTCCCAATACCTTGGGCCGTATCGACGGAGATAATGGCCCCGAAGGCATTAATCCGGGCGACGATGAGCGCGTGGTGTGAGCGGGCTTCCGCATCCCTTCCGCCGAACGGTCGAACACGTCTACCTCACCGACACCGGCGGGACGCCTCTCGTCCACCTCTCCCGGCACTTCGCTTCAGACAAATCACCTGGAGCGGCGCGTAATCCACATGGTCGGAGACATCGAGGCGCGATTCGCAACCCTGTTGAAGACTTGGCAAGGAGACATGGACCGGGTCGTCGACCTACGGACCTACCTCATACGGGAATGGGACCTCCAGCCTCGGCCGGTCCCAGTCGAGCCTGCGGCCCGTACGTTTGCCTAACCCCGGATCTCAGGATTGGCTCACCCTCGCGGCCGCGACGTCCCGCGAAGGCATTGAGAGCGTCTTCGGAGCGTAGGTCGTCAGGGTGCAATAGGGTTTGAACCCGATCCTCCGATGGAATCCCAGGAAATCTTCGGGCACATGGGTGATCGCCACACGATACCCCACGGCGCGGGCGAAGCGCAAAGGGGCGAGCGACATCGCAGCCCCGATCCCCAGCTTCCGGAACTCCGGCAGCACGGTCGTGTAGATGCCGGCGACGCCCGCCCCGAAGAAGAGAGTCGCCGTGGCGACGGGCTGCCCCTTCCAACGGCCGAGGTACAGGCGGAAAGCGGCGCCCGGTCCCACGGCGGCGTCGCGGAGGAACTGGAATAGGCCCTGCGACGCGGTCTCGGGCAGTCCGAATTCGGTGGCCAAGGGGACGATCCAATCTCGCACGCCCGCCTCATCCCGCGCCCGCTCGACCGACAATTCCCAAGGCATCGAAGGCGAGGACTCGAGGTCGGTCAGGTCGATCGCCATGCCGCTCAGTTCGTTGGCCCGAACCAGCTCGCAGTTCTCCAGATACTCGCCCAGATGGGCTGGCTCGGAGGACGGACCGACCCACCAGAGCACGGGGACCCGTTCCGACACGAAATCTCCGAGAGCCGCTCGGATGGCGGTGTCCGCCCCGTCCTCGGGGATTCGGGCACGGAAGATCCCGTTGAGCACCTGGTGCGGCAGTCCGGTCTTCACCCGCAGGATGTCCGGTCGGGAGTCGACCCAGGCGTTCGGCATGCGGCCCAAGGTGCGGTACAGTTCGAACAAGTTCGCCTCGATCGCGACGACGACATCCCGGGCGAGCTCCTGCTGGATGCGCACGATGGCTGAGCCTCGCGGTCCTGAACTTGGACCGGCTACTTAGGGCTCAGGTGTACAGGTGCCATCGAACGCATTCCTCGATGGCTGACCTAAGCGGCCTCGCCGGTCTGAAAATAGGCTCGGGCCTGCTCAACCAGCTCGAAAAACCGGGATCCGTCGGAGGCCGTCGTCGCGGCCTCCCAGTCATCCAGGACCTTACGCAGCAGGCGATGGATGTACGGGGTGTGCGGGTTCAAGGCCTGGATGTCCCGGAGCAAGGCGGGCGAGTCGGCGAGGAGGACTGCGGCCGAGGCAGAAACGCGGGAAAAGGTCGTCCCCGCGGATCGTTTCAGGCCCGCAAGGTCGAACGGGCTTTGGGCGACGCCGCGTGCGAAGGTGAGCAGACAGAGATGAGTCAGGCCGAGGAGGAAAGCCATGAACTCATCGTGGTGGTCGAGGGACACGTCGACGAAGGTGGCGCCCGTGGCCCGGAACAGTTCCTTCGCCTCGACGACCGCGAGCCCGTTCCCGCAGTCGCTGAAGAGGATGTTCCCGCTCGACAGAGGCCAGAGGTTCGGGCCGAACGTGGGGTGGACGGAGGCGACCCGCAAGCCTTCGCGGCCCATCTCCCGCAGGTCGTGTTCGATCGGCGCCTTGAGACTCGCGATGTCGAAGATCAAGGCCTTCGGCTTGAGGTCCGCGATCTGACGGAGGACCTCGGCGCAGGAGGACATGGGGACGGACACCGCGACGACGTCCGCCGCCAGGACGCCCTTCGCCAGGTCCGCCTCGGAGGGGAAGTCCTCGAGCGGTCCCGCCGGATCGTGCACCACGACTTCGTAGCCGCGGGATCGGAAATACCGGCACAGCCAACGGCCCATCCGGCCAGCGCCTCCGACCACCAGGACCTTCTGTCCCGAGGGGGGCGGGAGGTGTACCATGTCTTGTCGGCGCGAGCTTTCGTCGATCAGGAGCCGGCCGAGGCGTTCGATGAAGGGGACGCTGATTCCCTGAGTCGCACCCTCCGTCAGAAGGCGCGTGAGCACCAGGTCTTCCTGGGCCGTCTCCCGGATGGGACGACCGACGAGCTTCTTCTCCACACCCAGCTGCTCCGCGAGGTGAAGGCGCTTCGCCACGAGGTTCAGAATCTGTTTGTCAACATCCGCAATCTCTTCGCGCAGTCGCGCGATCTCCGCGTCGCTCATGGAAGCATGCCCCGAACGTCATCGCCGTTCCGCGTCAATCGAACGCCTGTCCGGACGGATGGAACGGAGATACGTCTACCTGTCGTTCAGCGATATCTCCGCGGGTCCTTGCCGGGATTTGGGTCTGGGGCGGCATCCGTGCCATGAGCGAGCCCGGTCGCAAGTTGCCCGACGAACTTCTCCACTCGGGCGGGATGCCCATCCTTTGCGGCTAGTCTGACAAGGGCGCTTCCGACGACGACCCCGTCGGCCCCCGCGGCGACGACGGCGCGGACCTGTTCTCTCCTCGAGACGCCAAATCCCACGCACAGGGGTAAGTGCGTCACTCCCCGCAGGCTGCGGATGCGGCTCGCCAAGTCCTCCGGCACGTCGGAACGCACCCCTGTGGTCCCCTGCCAGGCGACGACATAGAGGAACCCGCGAGATGCGCGTCCGATTTCCGCGGCGCGCCCGACAGGGAGGGACGGCACAACCAGCTGAATATGATCGACCCCCTCGCGGTCGAACGCCTCACGAAACTCGCCGGATGCTTCGAGGGACACATCCGGCAAGATCACGCCATCGACGCCGGAGGCCGCTGAGTCCGCCGCGAATCGGGAGATCCCCATCGCTAAGACCGGATTCGCGTACGTCGTCAATACGACCGGCATCGGGCTCTGCTCGCGAAGTCGGGCCGCAAGGTCGAGCACGTCGCGGGGTCGGGTTCCCGATCGAAGCGCTCGTTCGGCCGCCTGTCGGATTTCAGGGCCGTCCGCCATCGGATCGGAGAACGGAATCCCCAGCTCCAAAATGTCCGCCCCGCCTCGGCCCGAAACATCCGCGGCGGCCGATCCGCTTCAAGCACGGAGGAACTCCCCCAACTTCTTCGGCGGATCGGGGCTCGCCATGATTGCGGATCCGATCAAGACCGCGTCGGCGCCGGCCTGAAGCATCGTTTTCAGCTGGTCCCGTCGGTCGATCCCGCTCATCGAGACCACGGGTCGGTCCTTCGTTCGACTCGAGAGGAGGCGCGGGGTGGTCTCGAGGTCGACCGTCATCGTGGCAAGGTCGCGATTGTTGATCCCAAGGATGTCGGCATCGGTCCGGACGGCCGCGTCCCACTCGTCCAGGGTGTGGACTTCAAGGAGGACGTCCAGATCCCGGTCATGCGCCAGGTCGACGAACGCTTCGATGGGCTGCGGAAGGAAGTGTCGGGACTCGGTCGCTTGAATGAGGAGGATCGCGGAAGCGCCGCTTTCGGCGGCCGCGTTGACTTGACGCGCGTCCACGACGATGTCTTTCATCAAGACCGGGATGCTTTTGGACGCTGCCCGTCGAACGTAATCGAGGTGGCCACCGAAGATTCGGGGTTCCGCGAGTACCGACAGTCCGAGCGGATGCGAGGCGACAATTCGGTCGAGGAGGACGTCGAAGGTTACCGCGGCATGCACTCGCTCCATCGTTGGCGATGCAAACTTGATCTCGGCAATCACCGGGGCGGGAAGGTCGGATCTCCCTAGGAACTCAAGGAAGGATGGGCTTCGTGATGCATGAGGAGCGACGTCGTAATATCCCTCTTCGACGAGACTTTCCGCGTTCCGAACGAGCCGCTCAAGGCCTTCCATCGCCGTCCACCCTCGAGAAATCCCCGCCCGTCGCCCGAATGAGATCGCGGAGCCGCTCAAGCGCTCGTCCGGAGTCGAGCGCTTCGCGCGCCACGACGACACCTTCGGTCAAGGAGGTGGCTTTGCCGCCGACGTAGATGCCTGCGGCCGCATTCGCGAGGACCATGTCCTGCTTGGCGCCTCCTTGTTCTCCCGACAAGAGACGGACGGCTTCGTCGGCCGCGTCCAAGGGATCGGACCCCGCCAGCGCCGCGGGTACGGAACGCGTCAGGCCGAGATCCTCGGGCCGCAACTCGTAGCGCTGGACCGTTCCGTCGGAAACCTCACCGACGAGGGTGGGGCAGCACACGCAAATCTCATCGACTCCCGCGCGGCCATGGACCACCAGCGCGTGTTCGATCTCCAAGCGCACGGCGACCTCGGGAAGGCGTGTCACAAGATCCTCGGAGAACACCCCGAGCACATGCCCTCGGGCGCCGGCAGGATTCGTGAGCGGACCCAGGATATTGAAGACGGTCCTCACGCCAATCTCTTTTCTCGGACCCGCTGCGTGGCGCATCGCGGGATGGAACCTGGGCGCGAACATGAAACAGAGGCGGTGCTCCCGGAGGATTCGTTCGACCTCTCGTGGATCGAGATCCACTCGAACGCCCAGTGCCTCCAGGAGGTCCGCGCTCCCGCAAGCGCTCGTGACGCCGCGGTTCCCGTGTTTCGCGACCGTCACCCCGGCGGCGGCAACGACGAACATCGCGATCGTCGAGACGTTGAAGGTCCGCAGAGGTGCGCTGCCCGTGCCGCACATGTCCACGACCCGCCCGTTCCCCACGGATCGAATCGAAGTGCATCGCTCGCGCATCGCGAGGGCCATGCCTGCGATCTCCTCGACGGTCTCCCCTTTCGCGCGGATCGCAATGAGGAACGCGGCGATCTGGGCGGGTGTCGCCTGACCTTCCATGATTTCGGCCATGACGCCGCGGGCGCGGTCGGAGGTCAGGTGACGGCCATCGACGACATCGGCAATCGCCTCGCGGATCACGCTTTCACCGACCGGAGGAAGTTCTGGAGGAGATGCATGCCGTCCGGCGTGAGAATCGACTCCGGATGAAATTGGACTCCATCGATTGGGAATCGACGATGCCGCACGCCCATGACTTCACCGTCCTCGGAGGTTGCGCTGACCTCCAGCTCCGGGGCCAAGGAGTCCCGTTCCACGGCGAGAGAATGATATCGGCCCGCAACGAGCGGATTGGGCAGGTCGTCAAAGATGGTGCGACCGTCGTGGCGAACACGGCTCGTTTTCCCGTGCACGATCCTCGCCGCGGGGCCGACGCGGCCGCCGAAAGCCGTGGCGATGCCCTGGTGGCCCAGGCACACACCCAAGGTGGGCGTCGTCGGGCTCAGTTTCCGCAAGAGCTCCGTGCACACGCCGAAGTCTCGTGGGTTCGCCGGATGGCCCGGTCCCGGAGAGAGAATCATCGCGTCTGGCCGGAGCCGGCTCACCTCGTCGAGGGTGATTGCGTCGTTGCGAAAGACGGAGGGTTCGGCTCCGAGTGCCCCGACTCCTTGGTACAGGTTGTACACGAAGGAGTCGTAGTTGTCGATGATCAGGACCTTCAATTCGCCGCCTCCGCCAACGCCGACCGGAGCGCGTCGGCCTTGTGCTCCGTCTCCATCCACTCCCGGGCAGGGTCCGAATCGGCAACGATCCCTGCGCCGGCCTGCAAGTAATACGTCGGGCCGTCCGCAAACAGGGTGCGGATGGCGATCGCGGTGTCGAGGTTTCCATTCAGGGAGAGGTAGCCAACGACGCCGGCGTACGGACCGCGGGCCGTCCCCTCGAGGTCATGGAGGATCTCCATGGCCCTGGGCTTGGGCGCCCCGCTCACGGTGCCCGCGGGGAACACCGCTCCGAACGCGTCCAACGCGTCCTTGCCCGCGGCCAACGTGCCCTCGACTCGGGAGACGATGTGCTGGACGTGGCTGTATCGTTCCACGGTCATGAATTGGGGCACCCGCACGGTCCCGAAGCGGCACACGCGCCCCAGATCGTTCCGGGCGAGATCGACGAGCATCGTGTGCTCGGCCCGTTCCTTTTCGTCGGCCAAGAGATCGGCGCGATGCCGCTCCGACTCCGCCAAGGTGGTGCCGAGCGGACGAGTTCCCGCGATCGGGAACGTCGTGGCGAGCCCGTCCTCGACCCGGAGCATCATCTCGGGGCTCGATCCGATCACGCGGCGCGTGCCGAAATCCAAGTAGTACATGTAGGGACTCGGGTTGAGCTTGCGAAGCGACTCGTACAGGGCGAGCGGATCGCCCGTCATGTGACCGGAATCGCGTCGCGACAGGACAATTTGGAACGCTTCCCCCTCGAGGATCCGCTCCTTCGCCCCGACGACCGCGTCCATGAATCGGCGGCGATCCGTCTGCGGCTTCGGCGGATCCGCGTGGAAGTCGGGGGTTGTCCGCGGGACGCGCGGCAAGTCGTCGAACCGAGAGCCGACGTGGGTGAAGTATTCCGCCCGCCGGCGCACATGGTCGACAACCACGCCGTCCAAGTAGAGGCCGAACTCGAATTCCGGGAAGGGGGAGTCCGCATGGGTTGGGACGGAATCGAGGGAATGCGCGAACTCGAAGGAGACGTACCCGACCAGGCCGCCGACGTACCGTCCCGGGAGACCGGGTGTCGCCCGTTCGCGGAGGATCCCCCGCAGCGCATCGAGCGGACGATCCGTCTTGATCGTCTCGCCATTTGAGCGGAGGATCCCCGCGCGGTACGAGATGATGACCTCCGGATCGAAGCTGACGAAGGTCTGTTCCGCGAGGCGGGCGGGACCGCTCAGGCTCTCGAGGATGAACGCGTGGGGATAGTCGTCTCGGCAGGCGGCGAAGAGGGCGTACGCATCGACGCCCGCATCGAGGGGAATGCGCTTCATGCGGGCACCTCGGCCCTTACAGCAGGCAGCGCGTCTCGGAAGACCGCTTCGCCGATTCGCATCGCGAACTCTTGAGGGTTCGGGTGTTGGAACAGGTTCCTCCCGACCGTGATCCCCGCCGCGCCCGCGGCGACAGCCCCACGAATCCGATCCAGAAACGCGTCCGGCGAGGTCGAGCGAGGCCCGCCTGCGAGGAGGAGCGGGACCGGGCATCCTTCAATGAGTTCGGAAATGGATTCCGCAGGCCCGAGGTAGCTTACTTGGACGAAGTCGGCACCAATTTCCGCGGCCGCACGGGCCGAGTGCCGAGCGGCATCGATATCGTCCTGCGTGGTTCGCCCACCAGGAGGGTGGGCCATCACGAGCGTCGGAATGCCGAAGGACCGCGCGTCCGCAACCATCTCTCCTGCCGTCGCGAGCATCCGGTCCTCGTTCGGATCCCCGAAGTGAATTTGGACGGACACCGCGTCGGCCCCCAAAGCGACGGCGCTCGCGACGGAACTGCTCGCCACCTTCGAGGTCGGCCGAGGCCCCAAGAGGGTCCCCGCGGACAAATGGAC
>VBMR01000001.1 GCA_005878325.1 Methanobacteriota archaeon
GGAGACGTCGTCCCCGAGGCGGAGGAGGACCTCGCCCTCGATCGTGTCCCTTGGCGGGCTCGCGACCGGGAGCGGTTGGATGTTCGGGCCCCGGATGATTGGTACGGTCCGGCCGTCCTTGGGAGGCGCCTCGAATCCGGATCGGTCAACAGGATACTTCGTCGGCTCCTTCAGGGTGGGAAGCGTGCCGAGTTCCCGCGGGTCGGTGATTTCGCCTCGGAGGGCCGTCGCCGCCGCGGTCTCCGGGCTGCACAGGTAGACGAGGTCGTCCGCGGTCCCGCTCCGACCCTCGAAGTTTCGATTGAATGTCCGGACGGAGGGACCGCGAGTCGGTGGGGCGAAGCCCATGCCGATGCACGGACCGCACGCGACCTCGAGTTCCCGCACGCCCGACTGGATGAGCTTCGTCATGAGGCCGGTCTGGAGCATCAGGAGGAGGGTCTGCCGCGAACCGGGGGAGACCGCGACGGAAAGGCCGGAGGCGACGCGCTTCCCATCGAGGGCGTGGGCGACGACGCTCAGGTCTCGGAAGGACGAGTTCACGCTGCTCCCGACGGCGACCTGCGCGACCTCCGTGCCGGCGACCTCCGAGACCGGTTTCACGTTGTCCGGACTCGATGGGCATGCGATCAGCGGTTGGAGTTCGCCGAGATCGATTTCGATCGTGTCATCGTATTCGGCGTCCGAGTCCGCCGCGAGCGGATGGAAGTCCTGAGGCCGCTCCTGGGCGGTGAGGAACTGTTTCGTCAGGGCGTCGGAGGGAAACACGGACGCCGTCGCACCGAGCTCCGTCCCCATGTTCGCGATCGTCCCTCGGGACGGCACGGTGAGTTCTTTCAAGCTGGGGCCGGAGTACTCGAGGACCTTGTCGCGTCCCCACTTGACGTCGAAGCGATTCAGGAGTTCCAGGATCACGTCCTTCGCGCTGACCCAGGGTTTGAAGGCGCCGGTCAGACGGACGTTCACGACCTGCGGCATCGTGACGCGGTACGGCCCGCCGGCCATGACGTTCGCGACCTCGAAGCCGCCCGCCCCGATCGCGAGCATGCCGCAGGCCCCCGCGTGCGGCGTGTGGGAGTCACACCCGAGCATCGTCTCGCCCGGGATGTCGTAGGCCTCCATGTGGGCCCAGTGGCTGATCCCGTTCCCGGGGCCGGAGAAGATCGCGCCGTAGCGCTGGCACGCGCTGCGGAGGAAGCGATGGTCGTCCGCGTTCTCGAACCCCGTCTGGAGGATGTTGTGGTCCACGTACTGAGTCGCCTGGCGGATCGCGACGGCCTCGAGCCCCATCTGCTCGAACTGGAGCCAGGCCAGGGTGCCCGTCGCGTCCTGGAGGAGGGCTTGGTCCATCTTGAGGGCAATCTCCTCGCCGGCCTGCATCTTGCCCTCGGCGAGGTGCGATCGGATGAGTTTGTGCGTCAGCGTTTCCCGCGGCATTTCTCGCCTCGCCCGCGCGGATGACGGCCCCCGTTCATGAGCCTTCCCATGGGGACTCGGGTGACGAAGCCCAGCAGCGATTCCGGTTCCCGCGCTCGGCCTCACCGGTTCACGGTCGACATGTTCGGGTAGCGGTCCCCCGCGGCGGCCCCTTTCGGCACCGATGCATCGATCCGCTCGATATCCTTCCGCGTGAGGTGCACGTCGACGGCGCCCACATTCTCCTCGAGATTCGCGCGTCGCCTCGTCCCGGGAATCGGGACGATGTCGTCGCCTCGGCTCAAGACCCACGCCAGGGCGAGCTGCGCCGGGGTCACGCCTTTCTCGGTCGCGAGCTCGCGGAACTGCTCGGCGAGCGCCTGGTTCCGACGGAAGTTGTCCCCCTGGAACCGTGGAATGGACCGTCGGAAATCGTCTCGGCCGAGTTCGTCCGGGGACCGAATCTTTCCCGTGAGGAATCCCCGGCCCAGGGGGCTGTATGCGACGAACCCGATGCCGAGTTCCCGCACCGTGGAAAGGATTTCCCCCTCCGGGTCGCGGGTCCAGAGCGAATACTCGGTCTGGAGCGCGGTGATGGGATGGACTGCGTGCGCGCGCCGAATCGTCGCCGCGGCCGCCTCCGAGAGTCCGAGGTATCGGACCTTGCCTTCGTCGACAAGTTCTGCCATGGCCCCGACCGTCTCTTCGATGGGCGTCTTCGGATCGACCCGGTGGAGATAGTAGAGGTCGATGTAGTCGACTCCGAGCCGATCGAGGGATGCTTGGCAGGCCTTCCGAACATACGCCGGGCTGCCGTCGATGCCGCGGTATTTGGGGTCGGTCGAACGAACGATTCCGAATTTCGTTGCCAACACGACGTCGTCCCGTCGGTCGGCGATCGCTCGGCCGACGAGCTTTTCGTTCGTGAAGGGACCGTACGCGTCCGCGGTATCGAGGAAGTTCATCCCCAAGTCGAGTGCGCGATGGATCGTGGCAATCGCCTCGGCTTCATCCGGCCGACCATAGAACTCCGACATGCCCATGCAGCCCAACCCCATCTCGGAGACATTCGGGCCTTGCCGTCCCAGCCGGCGCGTCTTCATAGGTCGTCGACCTCCGTCATGAAGTTCGCCGAATTCCTCCGGGAGGGAAAAGGTTGACCCGTTTCGGAGGACGTACGCGGGGAACAGGTGTGTGAGAATGTCGAGAATCAACCTTAAACAAGGTTGACTATGTCATCGGTCTCCGAACCGCCGCCCGATTCTCTAAGTGCCTCGGTGCCTTCGGGGCGGGAGAGAGGGATCCGCGCGCGGTATTTCGTGACGGGTGGGACGGGCTTCATCGGCGGGCGTGTCGTGCGTCAGCTCCTTGCGGCCGGGCATCGCGTGACCGCGATCGTCCGGGACCCGGACAGGGCGCGGGATCTCCGGTCTATGGGCGTCGACGTCCGTCCCGGCGACGTGACCGTCGAGGAATCGCTGTGGAGCCCCATGGCCGGTGCCGACGGCGTTTTCCACATCGCCGGCTGGTACAAAGTCGGGACCCGGGACCGAGGTACCGGGGAGCGGACGAACGTCCTCGGCACCCAGAACGTGTTGACGGTGATGAAGGAGTTGAGGATCCCGAAGGGCGTGTACACGAGCACGCTCGCGGTCTTCGGCGACACGCACGGGAAGCTGGTCGATGAGACCTACCGCCACGATGGTCCCTGGTTGACCGAATACGATCGGACGAAATGGGCCGCCCACTACGAAGTCGCCGAACCGATGATGCGGGAGGGCTTGCCGCTGGTCATCGTGCTCCCGGGCCTTACGTACGGTCCGGGGGACACGAGCGAGGTCCGGCCGACCCTGGTCCGATACCTCCGCGGGCGGCTGCGGGCCCTTCCCCGCGGGACGGCCTACTGCTGGGGACACGTGGACGACGTCGCCGATGCCCAGATACTCGCGATGGAGAAAGGGGTCGCGGGAGAATCGTACATCGTCGCGGGTCCCCCGCACACCCTGGTCGAGGCGTTCCAGACCGCGGAGCGGATTACGGGAATCCGTGCGCCACGGGTCCGGATTTCTCCCGCGGTCCTCAAGGCCCTCGCATTCGTCTCGCGGTCCGAGCGACTGCGAGACTTCGCGGGAGTGACGTATCAAGGGAGCAACGCGAAGGCCCGGCAGGTCCTGGGATACGAGCCTCGGCCCCTCGAGGTCGGGCTGCGGGAGACCCTGGCCCATGAGATGCGGCTCCTCGGTCTGCCAATGCCCGCGGGATGAACGCCTTCTGTCACTCGCCGCCCGTGACGAACAGGGTCTCGGCCGTGAGGAATTCGTTCTCGATCGCGAAGCGCACCGCGTGCGCGATGTCCTCCGGAGTCCCGATCCGGCCCATCGGGATCGTTTCCGCTCGCTTCGCGAGATTCGGAATTCCCTTCCGGACCATCTCCGTGTCCGTGAGGCCGGGGGCGATGCCAACGACTCGGACGCCCTGCGATGCGATCTCTTGTCCCAGGGCGCGGGTCATTCCAACGAGCGCCGCCTTCGCCGCGCCGTAATGGACCCGGCCCGGTCCCGGCGGGCGCGCCGCCGCGATCGAGGAGACGTTCACGATCACGCCGCGCTTTCGTTCCAGCATCCCCGGCAGGACGAGGTGAATCAGATTGAACGCGCCGAACACGTGGACGCGAAACATGGATTCCCAGTCCTCCGGTCGCATCTTCTCCATCTTCACGAGGCCGAAGATCCCCGCGTTGTTCACCAAGATGTCGACGCGACCGAAGCGAGCCGTCGCGGCCTCGACGATCTTCCGACAGGCATTCAAGTCGCCGACGTCTCCGGCCGCGACGAGCCCCTTGCCGGTGCCGAGGCTCTTCGCGAGCTGGCGGAGCGCATCCGTCTCCGTCCGCGCGTTCACGACGACCTTCCCGCCTTCTCGCGCCAAGGTCTCGGCCGTCGCACGTCCGATCCCGCGAGACGCGCCCGTCACAATCGCGACGGAATCCCGGATTTCCATCTGGCGCCTCCTCGTTCCTGGAAGCGTCGGAGGTATTTGCTCGTTAAGGCTCCGTACCGATGAAATCTCTGAATCACTGCCTGAACGGCGGGGTCAATGGCGCCGGCTCAGCCCCGGCGTTCCGCCTCATCCGTCCCTTCGGTCTAGTGGATCCGACGAATGCCGCGAATCCTGTCGAACCCGCGGTCGAAAGAAACGATATCACGGATGCCCCGCCGGGACATGAGGGCGACATTCACCGAATCGGATACGGACAGGGTCCCGTCGAAGTGAAGGTGCACCGCCATCGACCCTCCGCTTCACGCGGAGGGCATCTGCATGCCATCGATCCTTCCGGTCCGCGAGGGCCACGAAGTATGACGAGTCAGCGACGAGCACGGCGTCCCCTCTGGACGCGCTCCTTTGCTGCGACCGCATCGCCCCCGTGGGAGATGATTCCGACGATGTCGTCCACGGTGCGAGGCCGACGGGGTCGGACGACGATCGATTCCCCCTCGAGGGACCACTCCAGGATGTCTCCCACCCGGACGTCGGAGGCCCTTCGTACCTCCTTCGGGACGACGGTGAGATAACCCTTCGAGATCTTCGTCTTGCTAAGCATTTCTGATTCACTTATTGAATCTCGTTTATTTATAGGTTTCAATCGGAGCGCGAACCGGTCCGCGGGTCTCGTCAACCCTGGGCCTGCAATCTCCCGTCACCTCCCGCGTGGTCGTCAGAGGTCGGGTCAGTCCGTCCGAAGCACGGGTCGGGTGAGGCAAGTCGCCCCACCTTCCGCTTTCAGGGAGATCTCGTCCCCGCGATAGGTCCGCACCCGACATCCCGCGCCTTCGAGCCCCCGTTGTGTGATCGGATTCCCCTCGAGCATGATGCAGTCCCGCGGGGCCACCGCGAGGACGTTCGGGGCCATCCGATCGAACTCGTCATCCGGAACCTCGACGAAGTCGAAGCCCTCCTCCTTCAGGAGACGCCACAACGGAACCGGGAGGAATCTCGGATAGATGACGGCCAGGTCCTCGTCCACCAGGCTGATGAGGGACATCAGGTGGAGGCAGCTCTCGGGACCGCGAAAGTAGGGAAGGTCGACGGCTTCGATCCGGACGCCTGCGGGCCGGAGGATCGTTCGCAACTGCCCCAGGCCATCCGCGTTCGTGCGGAAGCCTTGGCCGACCGCGAGCCAGTCCGGGCGAATCCAAAGGAGGTCGCCGCCTTCCGCGGTCGCGGGCGCCCGCAGCGTGCCCAGGGTCGGGACGCCGATCTTCTCGAGGGCGGCCCCGAGGGACGCTTCCTCGCCGCGCCTCAATTCCTTCCCCATCCGGAGGACGATCGTCCCCTGCTCCGTCACGAGGGCGGGGTCGTGCACGAAGATGGCATCCGCACGTTCTGGCTGAGGAGCGTCATGAAGTCGGACGTCCACGCCGGAGTCCCGAAGCAGGGCGACGAAGGCATCGTGCTCCACCTGGGCGGCCCGGAGATCCGGCTTCGCGGTGTATCCCCACCGCTTCGGATCGGCCACCGCGAAGGAGGCATCCGGCCGACGGACGACGACGGTCCGAAGTCGGGCTACCATGCTTTGGCTGCCGTACGGAGTCATCGCGGGCCTTGGGGGGAACCCGCTGGGTCTTCATGCCCTTTGCCCGCGGTCCTGCCGCAACGTTCTTGCAATCATCGACCCCATCCTTGGCAGGGCGTCGATGGCCACTGCGATTCCGGATCGGTTCAACGCGGCCCAGTTTTTCGTGGACCGCCATCTCGACGAGGGGCGCGGGAACCGGCCCGCGTTCCGCTGTGAAGGTCGTCGCCACACCTATGCCGAAGTGTGGGAGAGAGCGAATCGGGTGGGAAACGCACTGCTCCGGGATGGCGTGGGGCGGGGCGATCGGGTCCTCTTGATCCTCCTCGATGGGCCGGAGTTCGTCGCGACGTTCTTCGGCTCCATGAAAATCGGTGCGGTGCCGGTTCCCGTCAGCACGCTGATGCGGTCCTCCGACTACCGCTTCTTCCTGGACGACAGCGGAGCGAAGGTGGTCGTTGCCTCGGGGCCGCTCTGGGCCGAGGTCGGCCCGGCACTTGCATCGGCGAAACGCCTCGAACGCGCCGTGGTCGTGGGATCGGCGCCTCCGCACCTCACGTTTGATGAATGGATCGCGGACTCTTCGACGTCCCTCGTACCCGCGGACACGTCGAAGGACGACCCGGCTTTCTGGTTGTATTCCTCGGGTTCGACCGGTTCCCCGAAGGGGGCGGTGCACCGCCACCGGGACATGCTCGTCTGCTCCGACACCTACGCGCGCCAGGTTCTCGACATCCGCGACACGGACGTCACCTTCTCCGCCGCCAAGTTGTTCTTCGCCTACGGCCTCGGCAACAACCTGTATTTCCCCATGCGCGTGGGCGCCGTGGCCGTCCTGTTCGCCGGACGACCAACACCGGAGGCTGTGTTCGAAATCCTCGACCGCGAGCGGCCCACGCTGTTCTTCGCCGTCCCAACGCTGTACGCTGCGATGCTCCAGGTGAAGGACGCAGCATCCCGGTTCGATCTGTCCTCCCTGAGGCGATGCGTCTCCGCGGGAGAATCCCTCCCGGCAGACATCTACCGTCGTTGGGTCGATCGCTTCCACGTCGAAATCCTCGACGGCATCGGGACGACGGAGATCCTCCATATCTTCCTCTCGAACCGCCCCGGGCAAGTGCGACCCGGGTCGTCGGGCGTGCCGGTCCCGGGATATGAGGCCATCGTCGTCGATGAGGCGGGGACGCCTCTGCCGGTCGGCGAGATCGGGAACCTGCGCGTGAAGGGAGAGTCGACGATGGCCGGCTACTGGAATCGGCCCGAGAAGACGGACGAGGTGCTCCATGGTCCCTGGATCGAAACCGGTGACAAGTACTATGTCGACGAGGAAGGTTTCTTCTGGTACTGCGGTCGCAGCGACGACATGCTCAAGGTCGGAGGCATCTGGGTATCGCCGATCGAGGTGGAAAACATCCTCGTCGGCCATCCCGCGGTCCTCGAGGCCGCAGTCGTGGGGCAACCGGATGCCGATGCCCTCGTGAAGCCCAAGGCCTTCGTCGTCCTAAACCGGTCGAGCGAGGCTTCGCCGGCACTGGCGGAAGAACTGCAGGAGTTCGTCCGCGCTCGCATCGCCCCCTACAAACGACCGCGGTGGATCGAGTTCGTCCCCTCCCTTCCAAAGACCGCGACGGGCAAGATCCAGCGGTACAAGCTTCGTGAATTAGGCTCGTGGTCGACGGCGGCGTAGCCCGAAAGCCAGTCGCGGAAAACCTTCAAGTAGCTCCCGCGAGTGCGTCCGGCGATGGCGCTGACCCTTCAGTCCCGCGTCCCCCTGAACGACGGAAACACGATGCCGGTCTTCGGACTCGGCGTCTGGCAGGCCGGGCCGGGGAAGGAGACCCGGCGGGCGGTGGAACACGCCCTGAAGATCGGGTATCGTTTGATTGACACGGCGAAGATGTACGGGAACGAGCGGGATGTCGGGGCCGCCGTCCGCGAGAGCGGGATCCCGCGGCAAGAGATTTTCGTGACGACGAAACTGTGGAACGACGACCATGGGTACGAGCACGCGCTTCGCGGCTTCGAACGAAGCCGCAAGGAGCTTGGCCTGGAGTACGTGGACCTGTACCTGATCCACTGGCCCGAATCCCGGCTCCGGCAGGAGTCGTGGAAAGCTCTGTTGAAGGTGCAGGAGG